>NZ_JAPEMC010000001.1:4887500-5120000 GCF_026343115.1 Streptomyces sp. NBC_00102 | reverse complement strand
CTGCGAGACTGGTGGGGTGCGGAAGGAAGAGCTGTTCTCGGTCTCCGCTCTCGGTTCGGGGCTGACAGACGCCTCGGCCGCCAGGCGGCTGGGTGTCTCGCTGCGTACCTACCGGCGGCGGGTGGCGGAGCTGATGGTGACGCTGGAGGCCGACTCGCGGTTCCAGGCCGGGCTGCGCGCGGGGCGGCTGGGGCTCCCGCGCACGCCCTGACGCCTCGGGCACGGGCGGGTCACCGCCGGTAGTACTCCTCGACGGGGGTACGAGCCTCGTCGAAGAGCGCGGGGCCGTCCTGCGGGACGTCGGGCCAGGCGCCGGATTCCGGGTTGAGGCCGACGAGCTGCTCGGTGGAGAGGGCGTACACGACCCGGCCGAGGCCGGAGCGGACGATGCCGCCGGCGCACATCTGGCAGGGCCGGCAACTGGTGTACATCGTGGTGCGGGCGGCGGTTCCCGGGTCGAGTTCGCGGGCGGCCCAGCGGGCGAGCTTCAGCTCGGGGTGGGCGCTGATGTCGTCGTCGCGGCGGACGGTGTTGTGGGCCTCGGCGAGGACGGTGCCGTCCGCGGCGGCGAGCAGTGAGCCGTACGGGGCGTCTCCGAGGGCGACCGCGCGGGCGGCGAGCCCGATCGCGCGCCGCAGCAGTGTCTCGTCGGCGGGGGTGATCACTCTGGTGTCCTCCAGTGGTCGGCCACGGTGGCGAGCGCCTGCCAGGCCTTTTCGGGCCTGCGGGTCTCCTCGGGGTCTCCGTCGTAGGGGTCGAGTACGACGGTATCCGCGCCGAGGCGCTCCAGCTCGGAGAGATCGTCGAGGACCTGTTCCAGGGTTCCGACCCCGGCGGGCCGGTCGGGTCCCTCGACGGGCGCGCTGGTCAGCCGCAGGGCGATGCGGGGAGCGAAGCCCGGCAGGGTGTGCCGTCCGACGGCCGCGCGCAGCCAGGGGACGGTGTTGTTCAGCGGGTGCCAGGGGGCGTCGAGCCTGATGGCGCGGCGGACGGCCGCCTCGCTGTTGCCGCCGATCCAGATCGGTACCGACGCGGTGGGGCCGGGGCCGTCCTCCCGCCAGGCCGCGCGGACGGCGTCCAGGTACTGGTCGGTGAGCTTGCCGCGCTCGGTGAACGGCACGCCCAGTGCGGCGAACTCCTGGCGGGCCCAGCCGACGCCCACCCCGAGTACGAACCGCCCTCCGCTGAGCCGGTCCAGGTTGCCCGCCATGCGGGCGACCAGCAGGGGATGCCGGTAGGGCATCACCAGCACGGTCGTGCCCAGCCGGATCCGGGTGGTGACGCCGGCCAGCCAGGAGAGTGTGGTGAACGGTTCGTGGAAGGGTTCGGGATACTGCTCGGCCACGTCGGGGGTGACGGCCACGTGGTCGGACACCATGAGGAGGTCGTACCCCAGCCCCTCCGCGGTCCGTGCCCATGCGCGCAGGGTGCCGGGATCGGTTCCCGGTCCGAAGTTCGGTACGTTGACGCCCAGTTGCATGGCAGGAGGCTATCTGCGCGATCATGGCGCGGGGAACGGATTCTTCCCCGGATCGGCGGCCGGTGTCCGGCGTTTTCCCGGTAGATTCGCCCCATGGCCGCGAATCTCGACGACGTCGACTGGGCGATCATCACCCAGTTGCAGCAGGAGGCCCGGATCTCCCTGAGCGAGCTGGGGCGGCGGGTGAGCCTCAGCCCCTCGGCCACCACGGAGCGGGTGCGTCAGCTGGAGGCGCTGGGCGTCATCACGGGTTACTCCGCGACGGTCGACCTGGCCAAGGTCGGTTACCCGGTGCTCGCGGTGGTCCGGCTGAAGTACCCGGGCAACCGGCACCAGCCGCTGCGCCGGCTGCTGGCCGAACGCCACGAGATCCTGGAGTGCCTGCGGACGACCGGCGACGACTGCTACACGCTGAAGCTGGCCGCGACCTCGATGGAGCATCTGGAGTCGCTCGTCGACGAGTTGGCCGGTTTCGGGAGCACGACCACAAGCGTGGTCTACAGCCGTACCCTGCCCGCGCGTGGCCCGCGCCGGCCCTGACGCCGGCCCGCTCTTCGGCGGCTCGACGGCTCACACCGCCGTGTGCACGTCCTCCAGCTCCTGGAGGAGGCGGCGCTTCGGGCGGGCGCCCACCATCGACTTCACCGGTTCGCCGTCGCGGAAGACCATCAGGGTCGGCATGGAGAGCACGCCGTAGCGGGCGGCGGCACCGGGGTTGTGGTCGACGTCGATCTGCACGATCTTGATCCGGCCGGCCTCCTCCCGGGCGATCTCGCCGAGCACCGGGGCGAGTTGGCGGCAGGGGCCGCACCAGTCGGCGGTGAACTCCACCAGGACCGGCAGTCCGGCGCCGAGCACTTCGTCGTCGAAGGTCACGTCGGTCACCTCGGCGACGCCTTCAGCATGGATCATCTGTCATCCTCCCAGTTCACAGCGGGGTTCGGGGCCGCCGGGAAGTCCGGCGGCCACCTCGACCTCGGCGCGGGCGAGCTGTGCGCCGACCTCGGTCCGTACGGTCTGCAGCTGTGCGATCAGCGCGTCCAGTTCGTCCAGCTTCCGCCGGTAGACGGCGAGCGACGCGGGGCAGGCGTCCCCGGCCGGGTGACCGGCCCGCAGGCATTCCACGAACGGCCGGGTCTCCTCCAGGTCGAACCCGAAGTCCTGGAGGGTCCGGATCTGGCGCAGCTGCCTGAGGTCGCTCTCGTCGTACGTGCGGTAGCCGTTCTCGGACCGTCGCGACCTCAGCAGCCCGCGCGACTCGTAGTAGCGCAGCGTCCGCGTCGTCGTCCCGGCCCGTTCGGCCAGCTCACCGATTCGCATGACCCGACGGTAATCCTTGACGTGGGCGTCAAGGCAAGGACCGGGCGTCGTTCAGGAGTCGGGAGGGGACGGGACGCCGAGGCCCGGGGCGCCCCCGTGGTGGGGTGCGCCCCGGGCCTCGGCGGGGGTTCATCGCGTGACGTCGGGCCCGGTCACTGGGCGTAGATCCCGATCTCGTTCAGGGAGTACCGGTTGTCGGTGCCCTTGACCAGCCCGGTGATGCGTACGTACCGGGCGTCCACCGGGGTGAAGGAGCGGTTCTCGGTACCGCCGGAGCCGGCGGTGGTGGTGTGCACCGTCTTCCACGTGGCGTTGTCCGAGGAGACCTCGACGGTGTACTTCACCGCGTACTGGTCGGACCAGTCGAGCGCGGTCCGGCCGACCCGCCGTACCGCTCCGAGGTCGACGGTGATCCACGCGGTGTCGACGGTCTTGCTGGCCCAGCGGGTGGACCGGTCGCCGTCGACGGCCTGCTTGGGCGGGTAGGTGACCACCACGGCGTTCTGGTAGTCGGACGCGGTGGCCTTCGCCCCGGTGGCGAGGTTGGTGAGGCTGTCCGAGCGGGTGGCCGGGAACTCCACCACCTGCTGGTAGGTGGGGCGGTTCTGCCAGGCGATCCGGGGCACGGTGATGCCGCCCATGGCCCGGTGCACGATGGAGTCGGCGCAGACCTGGTCGCCCGCGGAGCAGGACGCGTCGGCCGGGTAGACGGTGGCCGCCGGGACGGCCGCGGCGGCGGTCAGGGTGGTGAGCAGCACGTTCCGGCAGGAGGCGACGGTGCCGGTGCCGCAGTACGTACGGTCCAGGGGCGAGGCGACCGCGGAGCCGAGGACCGTGCGCAGGTCCTTGTCGAGGTAGCTCCACCAGCCGTGCTGGAAGGAGGAGCCCTTGTGGGCCTGGGCGGCGGCGATGCCGGTGCCGACCGCGCCGGAGCCGTTCTGCCCGCCGGAGGGCGACTCGTTGATGGGGGCGACGGCGGTGAGCGCCTGGTAGGCGGTGTCGCCCAGCTGCGGCTTGAAGACCCCTTCCACCAGCAGCGGCCACCAGGCGTCGAGCATCCGGATCGCGGTGGCCCGGTCGTACGTCCCCGCGCCCTTGGACGGCTCGCGCCGTTCGGAACCCGAGGCGGCCCAGGCGCGCAGCTGCTCGACGGTGGCGGAGAGGGCGGGGTCGGTGACGGCGGCGGTGTCGATGACCCGCAGGATCTCGGGCAGCACTTCCTCGGCCCGCAGGTCGGTGGCGGCGGCGTCCTCCATCGCCTTCACCAGCTGGGCGCGGGTGACCCCGCCGGCGTTCACGAGGGCGGAGACCCGGCTGTCCAGCAGGTCGGCCCGGTGCACGGCGCCGTTGCCCCAGCCGGAGGTGAAGCCGGCCGCCTGCTTGTTGTTCCAGCTGACGTAGTAGTCCTGGTCGACGGAGTTGGGGTGCTGGGCGGGCGGGGTGACGGCCGAGGTGTTGACGGCCGGGTTCCAGCCCTGCCACTCGTAGGCGGGCCTGGCCCAGATCGGCTTGTCCGGGTCGGTTCCGGCGGCGCGTACCGGGTTGGTGCCGGAGTTGTAGTACGCGGTGTGGTGGGCGTCCGCGTAGAACCAGTTGAAGGTGTAGCCGACGTCCTGGGCGGCCGTCTGGAAGGCGGTGGCCGAGGTGATGACGGAGGGGTCGTTGAACTGCTGGAAGCCGATCACCGAGTCCAGCTCGTGCTGGTAGGTGGAGCGCAGCGCGGTGTACGCCACCGGCTTGCCGCCGCTCTTCCCGACGTGCGTGACCAGCCCGTACGCGGAGCGGAGGGTCTCCAGGTCGTAGGAGCCGGCCGCGGTGGCGTCGGCGGTGGTGGGCGCCCAGCTGTTGTGGGCGGTCAGCTTCTCGAACGGGGTGCAGACCCCGCGCAGCAGGTAGGAGCGGGAGGCGGTGGTGGGCGTGGCGCCCGAGGGCTCGCAGAGTTCGACGGCGAAGGTGTCGGTGATGTCCTGGTTGGCCGAGGTGGCGCTCCAGGAGTAGTCGAGGCCCCGGCCGATCTCCACGTAGAAGCTGATGCCCGGGAAGGAGGCGCCGCGCGAACGGAGGCCCGGCCCGTCGAGCTCCTGGACCATGAGGAGCTGGGGCGCGTAGTAGCCGGTCTGCGGCCCGAAGACGGCGATGGGGTGGCCGGAGGCGGTGTGGTCGCCGGAGACCACCAGGGCGTTGGACATGCCGTGTTCGCCGGTGATCAGGTCGGCGGGCAGGACGCCTTCGCCGGTGGTGGCGGCCGCTTTCGCGGTCGTGGCGGTGGCGGTGGTGGTGGCTGCCTTCGTGGCCGTCGCCGTCGCCGTGACGGTCGTGGCCGCCGTCGCGCCGGTGCCGGTGCCGTTGACCGCGTGCGGGTAGGCGGTCACCGTGCCGGTGTCGGGCGTCGCCGTACCGACCGGGGCGGCGGGGGTGGTGGCGTACGGGAAGCTGCCGGTGTGCAGGGTGGTGGTCGCCTCGGTGTCGTTCTGCGCGCGCCAGGCGCGGTACGCGGCGGAGCCGGCGGTGGTCCCGTACTGCTGCTGGAGGGCGAGTTCGGCGAGCGCGTTCTCGACCTCGCCGCCGCCCCCGCTGCCGAAGATGGCGCCGACCACCGAGGCGATGGCGACGGTGTCGGTGGCGGTGAAGTCGGCGATGTTCTTTCCGTGGCCGGTGAGTTCGTACTCGCCCGGGTAGTTGTTGGCGGCCAGGTCGGCGTCGATGAAGGCGTTGATGCCCGCCACGTAGTCGTTGATGTCCTGCACGGCCTGGGAGCCGCGCGCACCGGTGGCCGCGACCCGGTCGAGCTGGGCGCGGAGGTCGGCCTCGGTGTACGGGGCGACGGCCCAGAGGCTCTCCTCCAGCGCCCGGTTGCCCGCCGCGCCACCGGCGAACGAGGACAGTTGCCCGCGCCCGACGTGGCGCAGGATGTCCATCAGCCACAGCCGGTCCTGGCCGGCCGCGTAACCGGCGCCGAACTCGGTGTCGGCGCGGGTGGTGCCCTTGATGTGCGGGGTGCCGGTGGCCTTGTCCCGGGTGATGGTGACGCCGCTGCGCGGGGTGAGGGTGGACTCGGTCTGGCCGGACGGTACGCCGAAGGAGGCGTCGTTGAAGTAGTTCGCCAACTGGTCGGGGGTGAGCCCGGAGTAGTCGTGCAGCAGGTTGTCGTACTTCTCGATCTGGTCGGCGGAGTGCGCCGGCCGGGTGCCGATCGTCTGGTGCAGCAGGATGCCGGCCAGGGTGGCGTGGCCGTTCTCGCCCGCGGTGAGGATGTCCAGGCACTGTCCCTGGCACGGGTCACCGGCGGCGGGCAGCGGATCGGAGGTCGCCGCCGCGGTGGGTGCGGCGACCAGGGCGCCGGCGAGCAGCGTTCCGGCGGCGAGGAGGGAGACGACGGCGGCGCGGGGTCTGGCCCGGCGCGCGCGCCCCAGGAGGCGCTTGGCAGGATTCAACGGAAGCTCTCGATCCGGGGTTTCGGGGGCCGTACGGCTCCGGGGGAAGCACCGGCGGGAGCCCGGTGCGTGCGCACGCTAGCCCTCGCGGGGCACCCGCCGTAAGACTCCTGCACCAGCTGCCAGAAACCTGCAACACCCGCTTCATGCTGGGAAATTGGAGCTTGCGCGTTCTCGCCGGACGGCGGCCCCGGCGGCCTCAGAGATCCCACTCGTCGGACAGCAGCCCGAGGAGGCGTTGCTGCCGCTTCCGCAGGAGGTCCGGCCCCCAGTTCTCGTGGTGGAGCACCTGGCTGGTCAGGGCGAACGTGGAGACGCCGTGCCGGCCGGTGAAGTACTTGGCCTTCTTCTCCGCGAAGTCGTAGTTCTGCGCGTAACTGTTCTTCGTCCGGCTGAGCAGTACGAGGTTGCCCAGCCGGTGCGTCCACGTCCCGCGCTGGTCGTCGGTGAAGTGCTGCAGCCATTGCGATCCCGGCTTCGGGTTCTGAGGCAGTACGTGTTCGACGGTGATCACGGCATGGTCGTAGGAGACTCCGGGTTTCCCGGCGAGCATCTCGTCCAGGCGCAGCAGGACGTACTTGCGGATCTTGGTGACGAGGTAGATGTCGCCGTCCAGACGGGCGACGGTTTCGGCCTTCTCCGCTTCCGTGAGGGCGAGAGGTACCGAGTCCAGTCCCTTGCCCGCGTCGAGCTCCCGCAGCAGGTCCGCGTACCGCGTGACCCGGGGGGTGGTGTAGACGCGGCGGATGAACATGCTCGCCGCCAGTCGCTCCAGCGCGCCGAAGAACCGCTCCAGCCAGGCGGGGTCGTCGCCGTGGTTGCGCAGGGCCCACAGGGCCGCGGGCCGCCAGTCGTTGTTGTCGATCTGCTGGAGGCGCTTGAACCAGGCGTTGACCTGCTCGGCTCCGGAGGCTGCGGAGTAGCCGGCTTCGCGGATCTGCGCGTAGGCGTCCGCGTACGGGACGACGACGTCGTTCACGAAGGACTCGGCCTTGCCCGGCAGGTACCGGTTGAGGACTTGTTCGGGGAACTCCTTGAGCAGTTCCTTCTCCGCCCGCTTCATGGCGAACACCATGCGCAGGTGGAGGAAGAGGTCGGCGAAGTCGTCCCGGCCGAGGAGCTCTTCCGCGTCCTCCCACTTGCGGGCGCATTCCTGCGCGGTTTCCTCGTCCAGCGCGCCAATGATGTGCGACTTGAAGATGTCCGTGGGCGACAGGTCCATTCCGCGGGAGTTCATCACGCTGAAGATGCGGTGGGCGCTGTCCAGATCCGGGGTGCAGACCACCACCAAGAAGGTGCGCTCGCCCAGCATCTGCACGAGGTCCAGTCGGCGCTCCTCCGACCAAGCGGCGAGAATCCCGTGCAACTCCGTGGCGTTGCGCAGGACCGCCTTCTGCGCGTCGGTGGGGAGTGACTCCTCCTTCAGCGCCCGCAGGACCTCGGTCGCCCCCTTCGCCTGTATGTACCGCTCGAAGAAATCGGCGTCACGCTTCCGCAGCTTGAGCCTGGGCTTGGGGGCGATCCGCCGGACCTTGGCACCCGGCTCCATGACCAGCCGGTCCAGCTCACTGCGCAGGTCCGGGTCCTCGGTCAGATCCCGCAGGACGGCGAGCAGGATGGTCAGGGTGGTGAGGCGCTGTTGGCCGTCGATGACTTCGGCGGGGGCGCCGCCCTTCGTCTTGACGAGGACGATGGAGCCGAGGAAGTAGGGCTCGTCCGTACCCCGGACCAACGACTCCTCCAGGTCGTTGAGCAGTTGGACGGCCTGCTCGACGTCCCAGGCGTACGGCCGCTGGTAATCCGGAATCCTGAATTCGTAGTCGCTGCTGAACACCTTGTGCAGGGAGACTTCCTGCGCTTCGAGCTGCTGCATGTGTCCATGATGTGGGGCCCGTTGGCGCCATGTCCCGGGAGTTCCGTGAACGGGACACGCACGGGCGGTCCTCGGCACGACGAGGTGACGGTGCCGGCTTCGCGGAACGCCCAGGATCTTCGGCGCTCACCTCCTCCGAGGTTGATGTTCCGTGATCCTCGGTGTGAGTGGTGGCTCCTATCGTGGAAGCGGTCAGAGACCTCGCGGAAGGGATCACGGCACGAGCACCACGGGGGAACCATGTCCGACCACATCACCGTGCCCGCGCACGCGCTCCATCCGCTCGTCACGCACGAGCCGACCCGGCGGCTGCTGACCGGGCCGGGTCTGCCCGTGGCGCACGAGCTGATGAGCCTCGCGCCGCTGGCCGACGGCCGGGTGGTGCGCGTCGCCGAACTGCTGGACGAGGAAGCGGATCCCGGCCTGCTCGATCCGCACATCAGGGACCTGCTGCGGATCGGCCACCTCCGCTGCGAGGGGGACGACGCCCAGGAGGTCGTGCTCGACGGGGCCACGGGCCGGCTCTTCAGCATGGACCTCTTCGAGGACGCCCCGGACCTGATCGACGTGATCCCGCTGGCGCCCTCCGTCGACGCCCTGGCCCGGTTCCTCGGGGAGGTGGACGACCTGTCCGCAGGGCGCGGCAGATTCGCCGGAGCCACTGCCGGGCGGAGCGGTACGGAGGTGGTGGCGCGGGCTTCCGAGCTGCTGATGGCGGTCTTCACCGACGAGGACTGGGGCGTCGAGGGCTGGGGCGGCGCGGGTGCTCCCGACACCTGGGCGCACCCGGTACCCCCGCTGTGGCGGATCGCCGCCGTCATCCGCCCGCTGGCCCTGGTCGCCGGTCCGGGCGACGGGCTGTGCCTCGATCTGCCGGCCGACCCGGTCGCCTGCCTGCCCCCTTCAGACTCGGACGACTACCGCTACTGGCCGGAGGTGTTCCACGACGAGGCGGGCGGGGTGCTGCACGGGTGACGGGCGCGACCAAGTGGGCACGTCAACACGCTGACGTACCCATGGAAAGTCGCACCACGATGGGCGAACTCACGAACGCCGTCCACGCGGCACAGGTCGCCAGGAGAACCGGACCGTCGACAACCTTGGAGTCGCGCACGGCCATCATGCCCCCAGGGAGTCTGGCCCCCTCGACGCAGTCACCGCCCTGATTGTTGCTGTAGCTGGACTTGAACCAGTCAGCGCCGGCCAGCGCGCGAACCTTGGTCGTCATCGGATCAGTGCTCCTTCATCGCCTTCTTGATCATACTTACGGACTCTTGCGGCCCCGGAGCGAGCGCCTGGAGGTCGGTGAAGGCATCCATGTGGCGTTCGACGTCTGCCTCACGCCTGCTCACCCAGGCGTCGGCCAGATTCTCGAAGTAGACAATGGGCTTCAGCGCCACCCGGTCGTGGAACTGGAACATGGTGAATGCCCCGTTCATCCCGGGGTGATCTCCCAGCGCGAAGGGAACCACCTGCACTCGCACGTTCGGTGCGGATGCGGCCTCCACGATGCGAGCCAGTTGAGCGCGCATCACCTCGGCCCCGCCCACCTGTCGATGCAGAACAGCCTCGTTGATGATGGCGGTGAATCTCAGAGGCGGATCCCGGCGGAGGACGGCCTGGCGGGTGATCCGTACGTCCACCAGCCGCTGGATGTCCTCTTCGCTCAGGCCTTGGTGAGCCCTCTGGTGAATGATCCGCACATACGCCTCTGTCTGCAGCAGACCCGGGACGTACTCGGCTTCGTATTTCAAGATCGCGGAGGCGGTTGCCTCAAGGCCCAGATGAGCCTTGAATCCTGGGCTGATCACCGGCCTGCACACGGGCGACGTGATACCCGCCCGCACACAGGAACGCCCGCGCCTCGACCGGAAGTCGGAGGCGCGGGCGTTCCCGGCGAGACGGCCGAGGCTGGGGGGTGGGGTTCTCGGCGAGGGTCTCGACGTGTGTGGGCTCAGGGGGGATCGGCCGGCCCAGGGCGGCCGGGGCCGGTCCGGGGCCGGTCAGACCTTCGCCGGGACACCGCCCCCGTCGCGCTGGTCGGGCACCTCGGCGGCGGTGGCCGGGGAGCCGGAGCCGGCGTCCGTCCCGGAGCCCGTACCGGCGTCCGCAGGGGCGTCGTCCTGCAGCATCCGCTCGTCGAAGGGCAGGTTGCCGGCGAGGACCTCGTCCACGCGGGCCCTGTCGATCTCCTTCGTCCAGGTGCCGACGAGGACGGTGGCGACGGCGTTCCCGGCGAAGTTGGTCAGGGCGCGGGCCTCGCTCATGAAGCGGTCGATGCCGACGATCAGGCCGACGCCGTCGACGAGTTCGGGGCGGTGCGACTGGAGGCCGCCCGCGAGGGTGGCGAGGCCGGCGCCGGTGACTCCGGCGGCTCCCTTGGAGGCGATGACCATGAAGACGAGAAGGGAGATCTGTTCTCCGGCGCTCAGCGGGTCGCCCATGGCGTTGGCGATGAAGAGGGACGACATCGTGAGGTAGATGGCGGTGCCGTCGAGGTTGAAGGAGTAGCCGGTCGGCACGGTGATGCCGACGACGGGCTTGCTGACGCCGAGGTGTTCCATCTTCGCGATGAGGCGCGGCAGGGCGGACTCGGAGGACGAGGTGGAGAGGATCAGCAGGAATTCGCGGCCGAGGTACTTGAGCAGCAGGAACAGGTTCACCCCGGCGACCAGGCGCAGGATGCTCCCGAGGACGACGATGACGAAGATGGCGCAGGTGAGGTAGAAGCCGACCATGATGATGGCGAGCGACTTCAGGGCGTCCACGCCGGTCTCGCCGACCACCGCCGCCATGGCGCCGAACGCGCCGACCGGGGCGGCCCACATGATCATGGCGAGGATACGGAAGACGAGCTTCTGGATGTGGCCGATGCCGCGCAGGATCGGTTCGCCGGCGGAGCCGAGGGCCTGGATGGCGAAGCCCGCGAGCAGCGCGATCAGCAGGGTCTGGAGGACCTCGCCCTCGGTGAAGGCCGAGACCATCGTCTTCGGGATGATGCCGAGCAGGAAGTCGGCGGTGGATTCGCTCGCCCCCGACGCCTGCTTCTCCCCGGCCGCGCGGACGGTCTCGGTGAGGTGCAGTCCGGAGCCGGGCTCCAGGATGTTGCCGACGATCAGGCCGATGGCGAGGGCGACGGTCGACATCACCAGGAAGTAGCCGAGCGCGAGTCCGCCCACCGCGCCGACCTTGGCGGCCTTGCGCACCGAACCGACGCCGAGCACGATCGTGCAGAAGATGATCGGCGAGATCATCATCTTGATGAGGTTGACGAAGCCGGTCCCGATGGGCTTCAGCTCGACGGCGACCCCGGGGGCGGCGAAGCCCACGAGGATGCCGAGCACCACGGCACCGATGACGGCGATGTACAGGTACTGGGTACGGTCCCGCTGTCCGGCTGTCCCTGCCACGGGTGCCTCCTGGGTTCGGTCTCGGCTCGGTCGCGTACGAGTCCCGGAACCCGGGCGCGTACGAGTCCCCTGGCCCGGGGCACGTACGGGTCCCGTCGTCGGAGCGCGTACCGGCCCCCGTCCCTGGGGGCCCCGGTGACTATCCATCGAGCCGTGACGCGGGTCACCCTTGCGTTCATAACGTTCACGCGGGCCGGAGCCGGGTGAAGGCGAAAACGCCTGGCCACGGTATGCGCGGCGCCGTTAGCCTCCGCCCATGACCGATACCGGAGCAGGGACGGAAGAGACCGTGGGCGACGGGGAGCCGGAGGACGGGCACGGGGACACCGAGCGGCTCCGGACCGTCTGCTGGCGGGGCCGGGGCATCGCCTTCGCCGCGCTGGACCCGGACGACGCGGAGCTGATCCATGCCTGGCGCTCCGACCCCGTCATCGCCCATGAAGTCGGCACATGGCCGCGTTCCCTGTCGGCGGTACGCGAGCGCGTCGAGAGCGACCTGGAGAACGGGGACCGCGACGACTTCGTCGTTTTGCTTCCCGACGGCACTCCGCTCGGCCACATCGCCCTGACCGGACAGGACATCGTCGACGGTTCGGCCGCGATCGCCCTGATGCTGGACCCCGCCCACCGTGGACAGGGGTACGGCACCGCCGCCGTGGACGCCCTGGTCGACCTCGCTTTCGGCGAACTGCCGCTGCACCGGGTCGAGGCCGAGACCCACACCACGAACACCGCGGCCCTGGGCGTCCTGGCCAAGGCCGGGTTCGCCCAGGAGGGGGTACGCCGCTCCGCCTGCATGCACCGGGGGCGCCGGCACGACCTCGGGTTGCACGCGCTGCTCCGGGAGGAGTGGGAGGCCCTCACCCGCGCCCGGTCCTGGGACCTGCCGGTCACCGCCGGCTGACCGGAGCCCGGCGGCGGGCGGGCCCGTGTCCCGTCCCCCACCCGTCCTCCCGCACCTCCCCGCTCCCGGGGCAGACTGTCCGCCATGCGTTCCTTCCGTCCCCGTCCCCGCAGCCTGGCCGGTCAGCTGTTCGCCATGCAGGTCGTCCTGATCGCCGCCGTGGTGGCCGGCGGGGCGTTCTTCGCGTACGTCTCCGGCTCCGCGCGGGCCGAGGAGACCGCGCGGCGGCAGGTGCGGGCCGCGGCACTGGCGGTCGCGGGCTCGCCCTCCGTACGGGAGGCGATCCGCACCCCGGACCCGTCCTCCGTGCTCCAGCCGTACGCGGAACAGGTCCGCCGGGACACCGGCATCGCGTTCGTGACGATCATGGACCCGCAGGGGGTCCGCTGGACGCATCCGGACCGGACGCGCATCGGCGAGACCTTCCTCGGGCACACCGCGCGGGCGCTGAGGGGCGAGACCTTCGAGGAGACCTACACCGGCACGCTCGGCCCGTCGATCCGGGTGGTCACCCCGGTACGCGACGGGGGCCGGATCACCGGGCTGGTCAGCGCGGGCATCACCGTGGAGCGGGTCTCCTCCCAGGTACGGGGGCAGTTGCGGGCGCTGAGCCTGGCGGCGACCGGTGCGCTGGCGCTCGGCGGGATCGGTACGTACGTGATCAACGCCCGGCTGCGCCGCCATACGCACGGGATGAACGCGGCGGAGCTGAGCAGGATGCACGACTACCACGAGGCGGCCCTGCACGCGGTGCGCGAGGGGCTGCTGATGCTGGACGGGCAGCGCAGGATCGCGCTGATCAACGACGCGGGCCGGGAGCTGCTCGGGCTGGGACCCGAGGCGGTGGGCCGGAAGGCGGACGCGCTGGAGCTGCCGCCCTCGCTGACCGGGGCGCTGCTGGCGTCCGAGCCACGCGTGGACGAGCTCCACCTGACGGCGGACCGGGTGATCGCCCTCAACTCCCGCCCGGTGGTGGGCGGTGAGCAGCGGGGCACCGTGGTGACCCTGCGGGACCACACCGAACTACAGGCGTTGTCCGGCGAGTTGGATTCGGAGCGCGGATTCTCCCAGGCGTTGCGCGCACAGGCGCACGAGGCGGCGAACCGGCTGCACACGGTGGTGTCGCTGATCGAGCTGGGCCGTGCCGAGGAGGCGGTGGGGTTCGCGACCGCCGAACTGGAGCTGGCCCAGGTGCTGACGGACCGGGTGGTGGGCGCGGTCGCCGAACCGGTGCTCGCGGCGCTGCTGCTGGGCAAGGCGGCGCAGGCCAACGAGCGCGGGGTGGAGCTGGTGCTGGCCGAAGACAGCCTCATCGACGACGGGGTGCTGCCCCACACCCTGGCGCAGCGGGATCTGGTCACGGTGCTGGGCAATCTCATCGACAACGCGATGGACGCGGCGGCCGGGGGCCCGGGCGCCCCTTCGTACGTACCGCGCGACGACGAGGACGCGGCGGGCGCGTACGCGCTCGCCCGCCCCCGGGTGACGGTGACCGCCGTCGCCGGGGCCGATGCCCGCGAGCTGCTGCTGAAGGTGGCGGACAACGGTCCCGGCATCGGGCTGGAGGACGCCGAGGCGGTGTTCCGTACCGGCTGGTCGACGCACGGCAGCGGGCGGGGGCTGGGGCTCGCGCTGGTCCGCCAGACCGTGCGGCGCAACGGCGGGACGGTGGATCTGGGGCGGAGCGCGGACGGCGGCGCGGAGTTCTCCGTACGCCTGCCGATCGGCGACCGCACCCCCCACCGGGCCGCCACCGGCAGCACGGCCGGCTCGACGGGAGAGCGCGCGTGATCCGGGTCCTGGTCGTCGAGGACGACCCGGTGGCCGCCGACGCCCACCGGATGTACGTGGCACGGGTCGAGGGCTTCGAGGTGGTGGCGGTGGCGCACACCCGGGCGGAGGCGGTACGCGCGCTGGACCGGGAGCCCGTGGATCTGCTCCTGCTCGACCTGTACCTCCCCGACGGCCACGGGCTCCAGTTGCTGCGGGCCCTGCGGGCGGCCGGGCACGGCGCCGACGTGATCGCGGTGACCTCGGCGAGGGACCTCGCGGTGGTGCGGGAGGGCGTCTCGCTGGGGGTGGTGCAGTACGTGCTGAAGCCGTTCACCTACCCGACGCTGCGGGACCGGCTGGTGCGGTACGCGGAGTTCCGGGCGGCAGCCGGGGAGGCGAGCGGCCAGGAGGAGGTGGACCGGGCGCTCGGGGTGCTGCGCGCCCCGCACCCTGCGGCGCTGCCGAAGGGGCTGAGCGCGCCGACGCTGGAGGCGGTCACCCGTGAGCTGCGCGAGGCGCCGGACGGGGTGACGGCGGCGGCCACCGGCGAGGCGCTGGGGATCTCCCGCATCACCGCGCGCCGTTACCTCGAACACCTCGTCGGCCTCGGCCGCGCCGCCCGCCGTCCGCACTACGGCCAGGTGGGACGGCCGGAACTGCACTACCGGTGGGTGCCGGAAGCGCGCTGAGCCCCGGCCGGACACGGACGGGCCGGGGCCGTGTCACATTTCGCCGGGCTGTCCTGTCAGAGCTGTGTACCGGCCCACACGGCGAAGGAGCAGCCCCCATGAGCACCCCGACCGACACGACCACCACGACCACCACGAACATCCCGAAGGCCCGGCTCGACATCTTCGGCAGCCCCGCCGTCACCAGGATGCTGGGGCACTTCACGGCGGCGGGGAAGGCGGTCTCGGCGCTGAACGTGCCCGCCGCCACCCAGGAACTGATCAAGATCCGCGCCAGTCAGATCAACGGCTGCGGGTTCTGCACCGACATGCACACCAAGGAGGCCGCGGCGGCCGGGGAGAGCGCGGTGCGCCTCGCGCTGGTCGCGGTCTGGCGGGAGGCCACGGTGTTCACCGAGGCCGAGCGCGCCGCACTCGAACTGGCCGAGCAGGGCACCCGGATCGCCGACGCGGCCGGCGGAGTCACGGACGAGGCGTGGGAGACTGCGGCCAAGCACTACGACGAGGAGCAACTCGTCGCCCTGGTCTCGCTCGTCGCGGTCATCAACGCCTTCAACCGGCTGAACGTCATGGTCCGCCAGCCCGCCGGCGACTACCAGCCGGGCCAGTTCGGCTGACCGACCGGCACTCGGCCACCCACGCACCCCGATCACCCCATGCACCCCGACCACCCCTTACCCGCATTCACCCCGGAGATGGGAAGCAGCAGCCATGATCAGGATCGCCGTCGTCGTCGGCAGTGTCCGCCCGGGTCGCGTGACCCGCGCGGTGGCCGACTGGGCTCTCACCGTCGCCGCCGGGCGCCAGGACGCCACCTATGAACTCGTCGACCTCGCCGACCACGACCTGCCCCTCCAAGGCGAGGCGCAACCGCCCCGGAGCGGGCGGTACGAGCACGAGCACACCCGGCGCTGGTCGGCGCGGGTCGCCGGATTCGACGGCTTCCTCTTCGTCACGCCGGAGTACAACCACAGCGCCCCGGCCGTACTGAAGAACGCGCTCGACCACCTCTACGACGAGTGGAACGACAAAGCTGCCGGGTTCGTCAGCCTCGGGTTCGCGGGCGGTGTGCGCGCGGCGGAGCATCTGCGGGGCGTCGCCGCCGAACTCCAGCTCGCCACCGTGCAGGCGCAGCTCGCGCTCACCATCGGGGACGACTTCGCGGAGTACCCGGCGTTCGCGCCCACCGCGTCCCGGGAGAAGGAACTGATCCGTGTCCTGGACCAGTTGGAGCGATGGGCCGGTGCGCTGAAGACGCTGCGCGGCTGAGGCCTCCGGGCCTCCGGGCCTCCGGGCCTCCGGGCCTCCGGGCCTCCGGCACAGCGCACGCGGAAACGCCGGAAGGCTGTCCCCCCGCCCCTCCCGGGGCGCGGAACAGCCTTCCGGCGCGTGCTGCCGTGCGCGCCCTAGAACACCGACTCCGCCTCGAACATACGGTCCGCCGGTACGGTCTTCAGCTGGGTCACCGCGTCGGCGAGCGGCACCATCTCGATGCTGGTCCCGCGCAGGGCGGTCATGTTGCCGAACTCGCCGCGGTGGACGGCCTCCACGGCGTGCCAGCCGAAGCGGGTCGCGAGGACGCGGTCGTACGCGGTCGGGGTGCCGCCGCGCTGCACGTGGCCGAGGATGACCGGGCGGGCCTCCTTGCCGAGGCGGCGCTCCAGTTCGACGGCGAGGCGGTTGCCGATGCCCTGGAAACGCTCGTGGCCGAACTGGTCGATCTCGCCCTTGGCGTAGGCCATCGAGCCCTCGGCCGGGTGCGCGCCCTCGGCGACGCAGATGACCGCGAACTTCTTGCCACGGGCGAAGCGTTCCTCGACCATCTTGACCAGGTCGTCGACCTGGAAGGGGCGCTCGGGCAGGCAGATGCCGTGCGCGCCGCCGCCCATGCCGGACTCCAGGGCGATCCAGCCGGCGTGACGGCCCATCACCTCGACGACCATGACGCGCTGGTGGGACTCGGCGGTGGTCTTGAGACGGTCTATGGCCTCGGTCGCCACGCCCACCGCGGTGTCGAAACCGAAAGTGCGGTCGGTGGCGGAGATGTCGTTGTCGATGGTCTTCGGGACGCCGACGACCGGCATGCCGGCCTCGGAGAGCATGCGGGCGGCCGTCAGGGTGCCCTCGCCACCGATGGGGATGAGGGCGTCTATGCCGTAACGGCGGGACAGCTCCTCGCAGTTCTCGGCGGCTTCACGGAGCCGGTCGCGCTCCAGGCGGGCGGAGCCGAGGATGGTGCCGCCGCGGGCCAGGATGCCGCTGACGGCGTTCAGGTCGAGCGGGCGGAAGTGGCCGTCCAGCAGGCCCTTGAAGCCGTCTTCGAAGCCGATGACCTCGTCGCCGTGACCCACGACTGCGCGGTGCACGACCGAACGGATCACTGCGTTCAGGCCGGGGCAGTCGCCGCCTGCGGTGAGAATTCCGATGCGCATCGTGCTGTATCTCCTGCTCGCTAGTACCGGGCTGTTCGGGGCCTTGGTGAGCGGCCCCCGCGCCGTGAGCCGTCACGATTCTCCCACGGCAGGGGTACACCCCGCGCTTTCGGCTGCTCCGGCGCACGAACAGGGGGCGAAAATCCGGGTAACAGGTCCGGAAGCCGCCTTCGCGCCCACGTTACGTGGGGCCTGATGGCTGCCGGGGAGCCGGGGCGGGCAGAAACACCCCGCGGACCCCCGTGAATCCCCGTGCGCATCCGTGCGCACGGGCGCGCACGGGCAACGGCCGGGTCCCGTCCGGGGAAAGGGTCTCCGGCGGGCGGCCCTGCGGTCCCCGCAGGTATCGTCGGAAATAATGCAAGCCAATGCCACCCCTACCGGGATATCACCGCCCGTATCGGGCGAACAGCCGCACCAGGACGGGAGAGCACGCGTGACGCGCAGCGTGTACGTGACCGGGATCGACCGGGGAGACGGCCGCCAGGTCGTCGAACTGGGGGTCATGGAGCTACTGACGCGGCAGGTGGACCGCGTCGGCGTCTTCCGGCCGCTGGTCCACGACGGCCCCGACCGGCTGTTCGAGTTGCTGCGCGCCCGTTACCGGCTCTCCCAGAGCCCGGAGACCGTCTACGGCCTCGACTACCAGGAGGCGTCCGCGATACAGGCGGAGCAGGGTACCGACGAACTCGTCTCCCGGCTCGTCGAGCGCTTCCACCAGGTCGCGCGCGCGTACGAAGTGGTACTGGTCCTCGGCACCGACTACGCGGACACCCAGCTCCCCGACGAGCTGGCGCTGAACGCCCGCCTCGCCAACGAGTTCGGGGCCTCGGTCATCGCGGTGGTCGGTGGGAAGGACCAGCCCTCCGATTCGGTGCGGGCCGAGGCCCGCAACGCGTACCGCGCCTATGCCGGGCTCGGCTGCGACGTGCTGGCGATGGTGGTCAACCGGGTCGCGCCCGAGGACCGGGACGCCCTCGCCGAGCGCATCGTGGAGCGGCTGACCGTCCCGGTGTACGTACTGCCCGACGAGCCGGCCCTGTCGGCGCCCACGGTCGCGCAGGTCACCGCGGCGCTGGGCGGCACGGTGCTGCTCGGCGACGACGCGGGGCTCGCGAGGGACGCGCTGGACTTCGTCTTCGGCGGGGCGATGCTGCCGAGGTTCCTGAAGGCGCTGACGCCCGGCTGCATGGTGGTGACCCCCGGCGACCGGGCCGACCTGGTGGTGGGTTCGCTCGCCGCGCACAGCGCCGGTACCCCGCCCATCGCCGGGGTGCTGCTGACCCTGGACGAGCGCCCCGACGACGAGATCCTCCAGCTGGCGGCCCGGCTCGCGCCCGGCACCCCGGTGGTCTCGGTGCCCGGCGGTTCCTTCCCCACCGCCGGTGAACTCTTCGCCCTCGAAGGCAAGCTGAACGCGGCCACGCCCCGCAAGGCGGAGACCGCGCTCGGCCTCTTCGAGCGCCACGTGGACACCGCCGCGCTGCTGGAGCGGGTCTCGGTGGCCCGTACCGGACGCGTCACGCCGATGATGTTCGAGCACGACCTGCTGGAGCAGGCGCGCGCCGACCGACGCCGGGTGGTGCTGCCGGAGGGCTCCGAGGAACGCGTGCTGCGCGCCGCCGACGTACTGCTCCGCCGCGACGTGTGCGACCTGACGCTCCTGGGCGACGTGGACCTGATCCGCAAGAAGGCCGCCGACCTCGGCATCGACCTCGCGGACACGCAGATCGTCGACCCGCAGACCTCCGAGCTGCGACAGACCTTCGCGGAGCGGTACGCACAGCTGCGCGCGCACCGCGGGGTGACGGTGGAGCTGGCGTACGACGTGGTCTCCGACGTGAACTACTTCGGGACCCTGATGGTCCAGGAGGGCCTGGCGCACGGCATGGTCTCCGGCTCCGTGCACTCGACGGCGGCGACCATCCGGCCGGCCTTCGAGATCATCAAGACCAAGCCCGACGCACGCATCGTCTCCTCGGTCTTCTTCATGTGCCTCGCCGACAAGGTGCTGGTGTACGGCGACTGCGCGGTGAACCCGGACCCGGACGCCGAGCAGCTCTCCGACATCGCGGTCCAGTCGGCGGCGACCGCGGCCCGCTTCGGCGTGGACCCTCGGATCGCGATGCTCTCGTACTCCACCGGGACCTCGGGTTCCGGCGCGGACGTGGAGAAGGTGCGGGAGGCGACGGAGCGGGTCCGCTCGGCGCGGCCCGACCTGCTCATCGAGGGCCCGATCCAGTACGACGCGGCGGTCGAGCCGACCGTCGCCGCGACGAAGATGCCCGAGTCCCCGGTGGCGGGCCAGGCCACCGTGCTGATCTTCCCGGACCTCAACACCGGCAACAACACCTACAAGGCCGTACAGCGCTCGGCCAACGCGGTCGCGGTGGGTCCCGTGCTCCAGGGGCTGCGCAAGCCGGTCAACGATCTGTCGCGCGGCGCCCTGGTACAGGACATCGTAAACACCGTGGCTATTACAGCTATCCAGGCGCAGGGCGAGGAGTGACCCGCATGACCGACCCGAACACCGAGGCGACCACCGCGAGGACCGGGCAGGACGGCGCGGGCGCGGCGTCCTCCGGCGCGCACCGGGTGCTGGTCCTCAACTCCGGCTCCTCGTCGGTGAAGTACCAGCTGCTGGACATGCGCGACCACTCCAGGCTCGCCTCCGGACTGGTGGAGCGCATCGGCGAGGAAACGTCCCGCCTGGTGCACACCCCGCGCCCGGGCGACGGCGGCGAGGCCCGCGAGCGCACCGGCCGGATCGCCGACCACGCGGCGGCCCTGAAGGCCGCGGCCGAGGAGCTGGCGGCCGACGGGCTGGGGCTGGACTCCCCCGAGCTGGCGGCGATCGGGCACCGGGTGGTGCACGGCGGGCTCAGGTTCACCGAGCCGACCGTGGTCACCGACGACGTGCTGAAGGAGATCGAGCGCCTGGTGCCGGTCGCCCCGCTGCACAACCCGGCGAACATCACCGGTATCCGTACGGCGCAGAGGCTGCGGCCGGACCTGCCGCAGGTCGCGGTGTTCGACACGGCGTTCCACACGACGATGCCCGAGCACGCGGCCCGGTACGCGATCGACGTGGAGACCGCCGACGCCCACCGGGTGCGCCGCTACGGCTTCCACGGCACCTCGCACGCGTACGTCTCGCGGCGGACGGCGAAGCTGCTGGGCCGGCCGGTCGAGGAGCTCAACATGATCGTGCTGCACCTGGGCAACGGTGCCTCGGCGTCCGCGATCGCGGGCGGGCGGTGCGTGGACACCTCGATGGGGCTGACCCCGCTGGAGGGGCTGGTCATGGGCACCCGCTCCGGGGACGTCGACCCGGCGGTCACCTTCCACCTGAAGCGGGTGGCGGGGATGTCCGTGGACGAGATCGACGAGCTGCTGAACAAGAAGAGCGGCCTGGTCGGTCTCTGCGGCGACAACGACATGCGCGAGATCCGCCGCCGGGTGGACGAGGGCGACGAACGTGCCGCCCTCGCCTTCGACATCTACATCCACCGGCTGAAGAAGTACATCGGCGCCTATATGGCCGTCCTCGGCCGGGTGGACGCCGTCGTCTTCACGGCGGGGGTCGGCGAGAACTCCGCCCCGGTGCGGGAGGCTGCCCTCGCCGGTCTGGAGGAGCTCGGCATGGCGGTGGACGGCGATCTGAACTCCGTACGGTCGTCCCAGCCCCGGCTGATCTCCCCCGGGTACGCCCGGGTCGCGGTGGCCGTGGTACCGACGGACGAGGAACTGGAGATCGCCGGACAGACGTTCGCGCTGGTCGGGCAGGCCGCCGGGGACGGCAGCCAGGGGAGCGGGGCCGGGCCGCGGGAGCCCGGGCCGACGCATCCGTAGAGGCCCACAACTGAGCACCCCCACGCCCCTTTGTACTTTCCACCAGACGGAATATTCCGCAGTGAAACAAACCGATAGGATCCGCCCCATGCGCCGTTCCAAAATCGTCTGCACCCTCGGTCCCGCCGTCGACTCCCACGAGCAGCTGGTCGCTCTGATCGAGGCCGGCATGAGCGTGGCCCGTTTCAACTTCAGCCACGGCACCCACGAAGAGCACCAGGGCCGGTACGACCGTGTCCGCAAGGCTGCCGCCGAGACCGGGCGGGCGGTGGGCGTGCTCGCCGACCTCCAGGGCCCGAAGATCCGCCTGGCGAAGTTCGCCGAAGGCCCCGTCGAGCTGGTCCGCGGTGACGAGTTCACCATCACCGCGGAGGACGTCCCCGGCGACAAGTCGATCTGCGGCACGACCTACAAGGGTCTGCCGGGCGACGTCGTCAAGGGCGACCCGATCCTCATCAACGACGGCAACGTCGAGCTGAAGGTCGTCTCGGTCGAGGGCCCCCGGGTCAAGACCATCGTCATCGAGGGCGGTGTCATCTCCGACCACAAGGGCATCAACCTGCCCGGCGCGGCGGTCAACGTCCCCGCCCTGTCCGAGAAGGACGTCGAGGACCTCCGGTTCGCCCTGCGGATGGGCTGCGACCTGGTCGCCCTCTCCTTCGTCCGGGACGCCGAGGACGTCAAGGACGTCCACAAGGTGATGGACGAGGAGGGCCGCCGGGTCCCCGTCATCGCCAAGGTGGAGAAGCCGCAGGCGGTCGAGCACATGGAGGGCGTCGTCCTGGCGTTCGACGGTGTGATGGTGGCCCGTGGCGACCTCGCCGTCGAGTACCCGCTGGAGAAGGTCCCGATGGTGCAGAAGCGCCTCGTGGAGCTGTGCCGGCGCAACGCCAAGCCGGTGATCGTGGCGACCCAGATGATGGAGTCGATGATCACCAACTCCCGTCCGACCCGCGCCGAGGCGTCCGACGTCGCCAACGCGATTCTGGACGGTGCGGACGCGGTCATGCTGTCCGCCGAGTCCTCGGTCGGCGCGTACCCGATCGAGACGGTCAAGACGATGGCGAAGATCGTCGTCGCCGCCGAGGAGGAGCTCCTCTCCAAGGGCCTCCAGCCGCTGGTCCCGGGCAAGAAGCCGCGTACCCAGGGCGGAGCGGTCGCCCGCGCCGCCGCCGAGATCGCGGACTTCCTGAACGGCAAGGCGCTCGTCGCGTTCACCCAGTCCGGTGACACCGCCCGCCGCCTGTCCCGCTACCGCGCCGCGCAGCCGGTGCTCGCCTTCACCACGGAGGAGTCCACGCGCAACCAGCTCGCCCTGAGCTGGGGCGTCGAGGCCCACGTCGTGCCGCACGTGGAGACCACCGACGCGATGGTCGACATGGTCGACGCCGAGCTGCTGAAGCTCGGCCGCTACAACGAGGGCGACACCATGATCATCACCGCCGGTTCGCCCCCCGGCGTCCCCGGCACCACCAACATGGTCCGCGTCCACCACGTGGGCGGCGGCGAGCGCGCCTGACGCGCACGCCCCGGGCAGAACGACGGCCGTGGGCCGCACACTTCGGCGTGAGCCGGGGTGTGCGGCCCACGGCCGTTCTTGTCCGTACCGGTGGCGCCGCGGTGCGCCGGACACACCTGTGGCCCGCCTCCCTGCGCAACAGGGGTGCGGGCCACAGGTGTCGTGCGGCTCCCGGACTGGTCTGGGGGTGGGGTTGCGGGTCAGCTCGCGTTCGCGGTCAGGTAGTTGTGCAGACCCGGCACCGTGAGCGAGCCGCCGAACTGGCCGGCCTGGGTGACCTTGACGTTCGTGAAGAACGCGAAGGGCACGTTGATCGGGGGCGGGGCGGTGGGGCTGAAGGTGATCGGGATGATGCCGAAGAGGTTGCCCTTCAGCTCCTCCGTGTACATCGTCACCGTGCCGCCACGGATGGTGGACGTGGAACCCGCCCGCGCCTGGACGTGGGTGGTGGTGCCGTCCGGGCCGACCGCCTTCTGGTGGAGGTCTTTGATGTCGACGGAGTCGGCGGTGAACTTCAGGACCTTCTTGATGCCGCCGTCCGCCGTCTTCACCTCCACGATGCCCGCGTAGTCCAGCCCGGTGAGGGTGAGCAGCGAGGACTCCAGGATCCACGGGTCGGTCGGCAGCAGGGGGATGCCCGGCTCCAGCTCGGCGGCCGCGAGGGCTTCCGGGTCCTCGGTCGGGCACGGGAACGGCTGCTTGGCGCCGTCCGGGATGTCCTCGTCCTTCTTCGCGT
This sequence comes from Streptomyces sp. NBC_00102, assembly GCF_026343115.1. GTDB lineage: Bacteria > Actinomycetota > Actinomycetes > Streptomycetales > Streptomycetaceae > Streptomyces. The sequence goes on along the minus strand of NZ_JAPEMC010000001.1, from coordinate 5,096,578 downwards.
CGAGGCCCTTGGCGTCCTCGTCCAGCTCCTCGACCGTCCGGCCCGCCTCGGCCGCCGCCGCGCGGATCTCCGCCTCGGTCTTCTCGGCCGCCGCGGCCGCCTTCTTCGCCGCGTCGGAAGCGGCGTCGGAAGCGGCGTCGGAAGCGGCGTCGGAGGCGCTGTCGGAGGCTGCGGTGGAATCTTCGGTGCCGGTGGATCCGGCCGCGGACGTGCCCGCCGAGTCGTCCGCACCGGAAGCGGCGGGCGCCTCGGTGGTGGCGCTCGGGGACGGGGTCGCCTTATTCGGGTCGAGGCCGTCGAAGAGGCCCTTGATCGCGTCACCGACACCGAGCGGGTCGAGCGGGTTCGTGCTCTTCGTCGCGGTCGGGGTGGGCTCCGCGGCGGACTTCGTTCCCGCGGCGGCCGTCTCGTCCTTCGTCGTGCCGGCGGCGGGTGCCTCCGACGTCGCGGAGGGGGACGGGGTCGCGGTCGGTGTGGCGTCCGCGTCCTTGTCGCCGCCCTTGGCGCCGTCCGTGTCCGTCGACGCGGAGTCGGATACGGAGGGGGACGGCGAAGCCGACGGCTCGGCCGACTCGCTCGGCTCGTCGGACCGGGTGACGCACGGTCCGGGCGCGTACGGGATGTCCGACGCGTCGTCCGCCATGGCCAGCTTGGGCGTGAGACTCATGCCCACGAAGACCGCGGTCGGCATCGCGGCGAGCGCGAAGGCCTTCTTGCCCGACGGCAGATTGAGCTTCATCAGCAGCGACTTGCGGGGGGCCGCGTGGCGCGGGCCCCTCCGTTCACGGGCGGCCTCGCCCGCGAAGGTGTCGGAGTACCCGTCCTCACGCACGGTGCCTCCCGCCGTCCGCGTCGGCCTCGGCGTGGGCGCCGACGGCCGGTCCGGAGGGGGCGGGCTGGTGCGCGGGGTGGGCCGGGCCCCCGTAGAGGCCCGTGATGGTGGGCCCGTCCGCGTAGGCCGACTTCTCGTAGGAAAGGGGTGCTGCCTGACTCCGTACGGACTCGTCGGACACAGCCGGGGCCACGGGACTCGCGGCGTCAGCCTCGGCCTGGCCCGGCGCCCACGAGACGGAGAGGCATCCTCCGAGCATCGCGAAGAGGAAGCCGATCACGAAGCCGCCGATGTTGGCGATGGGTATGGAGATCAGCGCGAGCAGAATGGCCGCGACACCGGCGAACACCCGGACGATGTGGTGGAACCACATGGTCAGGCCCAGCGTGATGAGCAGAACACCGATGATCAGCGCGCCCGCGCCGGCGGTGGTGGACATCGCCAGGGTGACATTGCCGAGGTGCATGTTGGCGTACGGGAAGTAGGCAATCGGTACACCGCCTGCCATGGTGAACAGGCCTGCCCAGAACGGCCTGTTACCCCGCCAGGTGCGGAATCCCCGCCGGAAGACGGTGAGGTAGTGCTCGTTCTGCCCTGTGGACTCGGGGCTCATGGAAAACAGCTCCCTGGAACCGGTACTGCTGTGAGAAAGAGAGGGCGAGCGGCCGGGACCCTCCGTGGGCCCGGCCGCCCGGACGGGGTGCTTAGTAGCACTCCTTCGAGTCGTTGTTCAGACGCAGACTCAGGTTGCTCAGCTTGAAGGTGCCGGCGGTGGTCGCCCATGCCTTCTGGTGAACGTTGGTCAGGACGGCCGTCTCGGCACGCTGGCCGAAGCCGTACAGTGCGGCCCCGTCGACGCCGGTGTTCGGCTGGACGCCGAAGTGGTCGTTGCTGTCCTTGCCGAGCTGACCGGCCGCGACACCGATGTCGATGTTCTCGAAGTACGCGTCCGCGTCGAGCTCGGCGACGTCCAGGTACAGGTCGGTCGCCTCGACCGGCTTCTTCTCGTCGGTGCCGGCGTGCAGCGTCAGCGTCCACGTGCCGAGACCGAACGGCAGGTTCGGCGTGACGACCGACTGGCACATGTTGGTGATCTTCGCGCTCTTGAAACCGGAGACGGCCACCGGGTGCTTGCCGGCGTCGCCCGCGGCGACGTTGCCGTACTGCACGAAGTCATGACCCGTGAGCGAGTCGGCCGAGACCTTGAAGCTCTGTCCCGACACGCTGAACGACGCGGCGAGCGCGCCCTGCGCGAGGCCTACGCCCACCGCGGCGGTCGCGACGACGCTCGGCACCATGACCAGGGCGAAACGCTTCCATCTCGTTCCACCGCGAACCTGGGAACTCATATATTTCCTCCTTCTCGGACGTACATCTCCGGTCGGGCCGTTGCCCGCCCTGGGATGGGAGAAGTGCTACGTCCTCGGGAAGGAGAGCGCCCGTTCCGGAGGCGTGTACCGCATCCGATGCACCGGCGATCACCCCCGAGCGACAAACCACTGACCGCGCGGTCCGCGCAGCCGGTCGGACAGGCCCCGCCCTCGGGCAGGAACCCCCCTGTCCTGGGCCGGCGCGCGTTCCGCCGGCCCGCCCGGTGGGGACCAACTGCCCCCGGCGCCGACTGGCGGTCGAGCTGGCGGGTATTGGACCGAGCGTGGCCGATCGTGGTGCATTCGGGGCCCGTGCACAAGGGGTGTCGTTACTCGCTAGTAACGGGCTGATAACCAACCAGCGACGCCGGGGCACGACCCGGCCACGCAGGGTGGCACGAAAGGGACGCCCGAACCAGAGGAAAACGCCATGCAACCGGACAGAGAACCCGAGATGATTTACTGCCAGTAACAGCGGTTCATCAGGTCAAGATTTGGCAAAGTGGAGCCTCGGAAAGGCCCGAGTTGTCGCCCGGACGCGAAAACGGCCGTGCCACCCGGTGGGCGCCACGGCCGTCTTGTCACATCGGAACAAGTCACGCCCCGACAAGTCCTGCCAGGACGGGGCGCATCAGAACAGCACGCGCGCCAGCGCCGCACGGGCCGCGGCGACCCGGGGGTCCTCCGGGCCGATGACCTCGAAGAGTTCGAGCAGCCGCACCCGCACCGCGTCCCGGTCGTCGCCGAACGTGCGGCGGACCGTCTCCACGAGCCGCCCGAAGGCGTCCTCCACGTGACCCCCGACGAGGTCGAGGTCGGCGCCGTCGATCTGGGCGGCGACGTCGGCCGGGTTGGCGGCGGCCTTCTCGCGGACCTCCTGCGGGTTCATCTTCTGCACCCGGGCCAGGAGTTCGGCCTGCGCGAGGCCCAACTTGGCCTCCGGGTTGGTGGGGTCGTCGGAGAGGACGTTGCGGTATGCCTGCACCGCACCCGGGAAGTCGTTGGCGTCCAGGGCCACGGAGGCGGCTTCCAGCAGCGCGTCGTACGGGCCCGCCGGGATCTCGGCGGGAGCCGCGTCGGCACCCTCCGCCTCCGGGTCGACGACGATCCCGGTGAGACCGAAGCGCTCCTCGCCGACCTGGATCAGCTGGTCCAGGGTCTCGCGGATCTGGGCCTCGGGCGCGGCGCCCTGGAAGAGCGGGAGGGCCTGGCCCGCGACGACGGCGAAGACCGCCGGGATGCCCTGGATGCCGAACTGCTGCATCAGCATCTGGTTGGCGTCGACGTCGACCTTGGCGAGGAGGAAGCGGCCGTTGTACGCGACGGCGAGCCGCTCCAGAAGGGGGCTGAGCTGCTTGCAGGGCTCGCACCACTCGGCCCAGAAGTCGATGACGACGGGTACTTCGGCGGAGCGCTGGAGGACGTCGCGCTCGAATCCGGCTTCGTCGACGTCGATCACCAGGGCGGACGGCGCGACGGCGCCGGTGCCCCCCTTGCGGGCGGCCTCGGCACGGGCCTGCTCCGCCTTGGCCTTGGCCTCTCCGGCCGCCTTGACAGCGGCGAGGTCGACGACGCCGCTCATGGACATGTTCCTAGGCTGCATGCGTACATCCTCCCCCCTGTGCCCACCGTTCCGGAAAGCGATCGGTCAACCGGGTCCCGCCGCCGCCCCGTCCGGTGTGCGGGGCGGGCGGACGGACACGGCTCGGGAGGTACGAACCTCCCGGTCGCGGCGCCGACTTCCCTGTCCGGTGCCGCCAGGTCGGCACCGGATCCCCATCCGGCGCCCCCACGTGGTCTGTCGCTCTTTCGTGGCGGGGACCAACGGGCCGATGCCCGGGGGTCCTTACGCTACGACCCGTAGCGTAACTGGCGAGTAGCCCTCCTGAACAGGACACCTCGGTGATCTGTCTCACCCGTACCGGGAGCGGGACCTCCTACCTACTCGCGGGTAAGGTCGCTCCATGCCGAGCAACGACCCCCAGTCCGCCCGCCCCGGCCGCCCCCGCAGTGTCGACGCCGACACCGCGATCCTGGAGGCGACCCGGGCGTCCCTGGTCGAACTCGGCTGGTCGAAGCTGACGATGGGGGACGTGGCGACGCGCGCCGGGGTCGCCAAGACGACCCTCTACCGCCGGTGGGCCGGCAAGAACGAACTGGTCGTGGACGCCGTCGCGGTCCTCTTCGACGAACTCGAACTCCCCGACCTCGGCAGCCTCGCCGCCGACGTGCAGGGCGTGGTGCTCCAGTTCGCCGAGCTGCTGGAGCGGCCGGAGACCCGGACCGCGCTGATGGCGGTGGTCTCCGAATCGACCCGCGACGTGGCCCTGCGCACCCGCATCCAGGACTCGATAGTCAACCGCCAGAAGCGGCTGGTGGTCCAGGGCCGCCGACGGGCCCAGGAGCGCGGCGAACTGCCGCCCGAGTCGGACGGCCGGTCGGCCGTGCTGGCCGCCGACCTGATCTTCGACGTGATCGCGGGCGCGGTGGTGCACCGGACGCTGGTGAGCGCCGAGCCCGTCGACGCGGACTGGGCCCGGCGCTTCACCGCGCTGCTGCTCTCCGGCCTGGGCTCGGTGGCGTAGCGCAGGCCGTCGCCCTGGGAGAAGCCCGCTCAGAACCCCGGCGGCTCCGTGTAGACGCCCCACTCCTCGCGCAGCACCCCGCAGATCTCGCCGAGCGTCGCCTCGGCGCGTACCGCCTCCAGCATCGGCGGAATCATGTTCGAGCCGTCCCGGGCGGCGGCGAGCATCGCGTCCAGCGAGCCGCGCACCCGCCTCTCGTCGCGGGCCGCCCGGCGGGCACCGAGGGCGCGTACCTGCTCGCGCTCGACCTCGTGGCTGACGCGCAGGATCTCCAGGTCGCCGGTGACCGAACCGTGGTGGACGTTGACGCCGACCACCCGCTTCTCGCCCTTCTCCAGGGAGCGCTGGTAGGTGAACGCGGAGTCGGCGATCTCTCCGGTGAACCAGCCGTCCTCGATGCCGCGCAGGATGCCCGAGGTGATCGGGCCGATGGGGTGGCGGCCGTCCGGATGGGCGCGGGTGCCGCGTTCCCGGATCTGCTCGAAGATCTTCTCGGCGTCCGCCTCGATCCGGTCGGTGAGCTGCTCGACGTACCAGGAACCGCCCAGCGGGTCGGCCACGTTGGCGACGCCGGTCTCCTCCATCAGCACCTGCTGGGTGCGCAGCGCGATCTCGGCGGCCTGCGCGGAGGGGAGGGCGAGGGTCTCGTCGAGGGCGTTGGTGTGCAGCGAGCTGGTGCCGCCGAGGACCGCGGAGAGCGCCTCCACGGCGGTCCGCACGACGTTGTTGTACGGCTGCTGGGCGGTGAGGGAGACCCCCGCGGTCTGGGTGTGGAAGCGGAGCGACTGGGCCTTGGCGGTCGTCGCGCCGTACGTCTCCTTCATCCAGCGGGCCCAGATGCGGCGGGCGGCGCGGAACTTGGCGATCTCCTCGAAGAAGTCGAGGTGGGCGTCGAAGAAGAAGGAGAGGCCGGGCGCGAAGACGTCCACGTCGAGCCCCCGGGAGAGGCCCAGCTCCACGTATCCGAAGCCGTCGGCGAGGGTGTACGCGAGCTCCTGCGCGGCCGTGGAACCGGCCTCGCGGATGTGGTAGCCGGAGACGGAGAGCGGCTTGTACGCGGGGATGGAGCGGGCGCAGTGCTCCATCAGGTCCCCGATGAGCCGCAGATGGGGTTCGGGCTGGAAGAGCCACTCCTTCTGGGCGATGTACTCCTTGAAGATGTCGGTCTGCAGGGTGCCGTTGAGCACGGCCGGGTCGACGCCCTGGCGTTCGGCGGCGACGAGGTACATGCAGAAGACCGGGACCGCGGGTCCGCTGATCGTCATGGAGGTGGTGACCTCGCCGAGGGGAATGTCCCGGAAGAGGACTTCCATGTCGGCGGCGGAGTCGATGGCGACCCCGCAGTGGCCGACCTCGCCGAGCGAACGGGGCTCGTCGGAGTCCCGTCCCATCAAGGTCGGCATGTCGAAGGCCACACTGAGCCCTCCGCCGCCCGCGGCGAGGATCATCTTGTACCGCTCGTTGGTCTGCTCCGCGTTGCCGAAGCCGGCGAACTGGCGGATGGTCCAGGTGCGGCCCCGGTAACCGGTCGGGTGGAGTCCCCGGGTGAAGGGGTACTCGCCGGGCCAGCCGATGCGCTCGAACCCTTCGTACGTGTCGCCGGGGCGTGGCCCGTACACCGGGTCCACCGGGTCCCCGGACAGCGTGGTGAAGTCCGCGTCGCGCGTGCGGGCCTTGTCGTAACGGGCCTGCCAGCGTCGGCGGCCCTCCTCGATCGCGTCAGCGTCCATGATGTCGAATTTACTAGGACGTCCTACTATCTGTCGACGACAAACCGCCCGGCACTCGGACGGAGTCCGGTGCGGGGCGGTTCGCGGGACCTGCGGGGCGTCAGCCGTTCTTGACGGGGCTGCCCTGCGCGGAGGCGTTCGCGGCAGCCGGCGCCGCGCCCGCGATCAGCGGCTCGACCTCGCGGACGACCGTGCGCTCCACGAAGAAGGCGGCGGTCGGGATGGTGCCGGCGATCAGCACCCAGAGGAGCTTGCCGATCGGCCACTTCGCCTTGGACCCGAGGTCGAAGGCGAAGAGCAGATAGATGATGTAGAGCACGCCGTGGATCTGGGAGACGACGAGCGTCAGGCCCTCGCCCTTGTCGAATCCGTACTTGAAGACCATGCAGAGGCAGAGGATCAACAACATGACGGCGGTGACGTAAGCCATCACCCGATAGCGGGTCAGCACGCTGCGTTTCATGACATCGAGATTAGCCGGAGCCCGGGGGCGATCTTGCAGCGGGCACACCCCCGCGCGTACGGCCCGCGTACGGCCCGTGTGCGGGCCCGCGCCCGGGCCGTACTAGTGGCTCAGGCGTCTTCGAAGTCCTGGGCGGCGACCCGCAGCGGCCGGAGCATGGCGAAGATCTCCGCGCACTCCTCCTCGTCGTACGCGCCCAGCCCGAAGTCCATCGCCATCAGCTCCACGCTGGCCGCCTCCACCACCTCGCGGCCCTTGTCCGTGATGGAGGCGAGGGTGCCGCGCCCGTCGTTGGGATTGGGGCGCTTGTCCACCAGGCCGGACCGCACCAGCCGGTCGACGGTGTTGGTGACCGACGTCGGGTGCACCATCAGGCGCTCGCCGATCTTCGACATCGGCAGCTCCCCCTGCTTGGAGAAGGTGAGCAGCACCAGCGCCTCGTACCGGGCGAACGTCAGCCCGTACGGTTTCACCACCGCGTCGACCTCCGCGAGGAGGATCTGCTGGGCCCTCATGATCGAGGTGATCGCCTGCATGGAGGGCACGGGTCCCCAACGCTGCTGCCAGAGCTCGTCGGCGCGTGCGATGGGATCGAAGGGAAGGCTGAGCGGCTTCGGCACGGCTCCGACCTTACCCACTGGTCACATCGCGGCGGGCGCCGTCTCGGAGTTCGGTACCGAATGCGCGTGCGGAACGGGCCGGTCGCCCACGGGCGCCCGAATGAGGACGGTTTGCCGCGCACACGGTTGACGGACCGGGGCGACCGGTGTCGCAGCGCCACGCTCCGTGACCGGTGTGTCAGGGTCGATGGCATCTCCGCATCCCGCGAGGCCGGCGCTCGGGCGTGCCCCGCACGGGCGTCCCGCCCCGTGTCCGTCGCCCGCAGCCCGCGTTTCCCGTGAGCCCGCGTTTCCCGTAAGCCCGTTTCCGTAAGCCACCGTGAAGAGCCACCGTCCGAGGGGGCTGGATGTCCGGCCGCAGGATCTTGCCCGTCGTCTCCGCCGCCGTGGCCGTCTCGGCCGCCCTCGCGGTGGGCTGCTCGTCCCCGCCGGGGACACCGTCCGGGGACGCGGAGGATCCCGCCGGGAGCACCGCTTCGTCGCCCTACTGGGTGGACCCGGAGAGCGACGCCGCCCGTCAGGTGAGCGCCTGGGAGGCGGAGGGCCGCCTGACGGACGCGAAGCTGCTGGAGCGGATCTCTACCCACCCGGTGGCCGACTGGCCCGCGGGCGACGACCCGGAGGGGGACATCCGCACCGCCGTGCGGGGCGCCTCGGGCTCGGGGCAGAGCGTGCTGTTCGTCGCGTACAACATCCCGCACCGCGACTGCGGGGCCTACTCGGCCGGCGGGGCGTCCGACGCGAGCGCGTACCGGGGCTGGATCGAGCGGTTCGCCGGGGCGATCGGGGACGCGCCGGCCACGGTGGTCCTGGAGCCCGACGCCGTCGCGCACGTCGTGGACGGCTGCACCCCGCCGGAGAAGCACGCCGAACGGCTGGACATGCTGTCGCAGGCGGTGGACACCCTCAAAGCCAATCCGGGGACCAAGGTCTACCTGGACGCCGGGAACCCGGAGTGGCTCGCCGACCCCGCCAAGCTGGTCGAGCCGCTCCACCGGGCCGGCGTCGACCGGGCGGACGGCTTCTCGCTCAACGTCTCCAACTTCCAGACCGACGACACGGTGAAGGCCTACGGGACGCGGCTCTCCGCCCTCCTCGGCGGCGCGCACTACGTGATCGACAGCAGCCGCAACGGCCGCGGCCCGCTCGCAGGCGGACGCTCCGAGGCCTGGTGCAACCCGCCGGGGCGGGCGCTGGGCACTCCCCCGACCACCGACACCGGGGAGGAGCGGCTGGACGCCTACCTCTGGATCAAGCGCCCCGGCGACTCCGACGGCCCCTGCCGGGGCGGCCCGGCGGCCGGCACCTGGTGGCCGCAGTACGCGCTCGGCCTGGCCCGCGCCGCGGGATCCTGAGCGGGTGGCGAGAGGCCCCGGTCACCACCGGACGCGGTGGTGACCGGGGCCTCTCGGGCGTACGGGCGGCCTCAGCCGACCTTGACCCACTTCGCCACAGACGAGATGCCGTCGGTGTCCGTGACGAAGAGCATGTACCAGCCCGGCGGCACCAGGGTGCTGTCCTCCGGCACCGTCACGGTGATCCGGCCCTCCTCCTTGGTCAGCTCCAGCGCGATCGACCGCTGCTCGACGTCGGTGGTGTGGGTGACTGCGCTCGGCCGCATCAGCCGGGCCGTCGCGAGCCGGCCGCCGCCGGTCACCGGGTACGTGACGGTGTCGCCGCGCTCCACCTCCTCGGGCCCGGCGCCGATCACCGGCCGGTCGCCGCCCGCACGGTGCAGCACGGCCGGGGTGAAGACCTCCATCCGCTGCTCGAACGTGCCCAGCTTGGTGTTGGCCCGGTCGCCGTAGAGCGGGTCGGAGCCGAAGGTCGCCACCCGTCCGTCGGGCAGCAGCAGCGCCTCCGAGTGGTAGTTCCGGCCGATGGTGGGGGCGGCCGCCTCGGTGAACTCGCCGGTCTTCGGGTCGTAGGTCTGTGCCTTGAGGATGTTGCTGTCCCCGCGCCCCCGGTAGTCGCTCGAACCACCGGTGGTGAAGACGGTGTCGTCCGGCATGATCACGCTGTTGAGGTAGCGCGTGCCCTGGGGCAGATCGGGGCCCGCCCGGAAGACGGGGTTCTTCGCCTTGAGGTCCACGATCGCGGTGCGGGCGGTCGACACCTTCGACTCCCCCACGCCACCGCCGCCGAGGATCATCACCTTCTGGTCCTGGACGGGGGGCAGCATCAGGGAGGAGGCGGTCTCCGTGGCGTCGAAGTCCTTCAGCCCGCCGACCGCCTTGAAGGTGTTCTTCCGCAGGTCCCAGAGCCCTGCGGCACGCCCCTTGTCCGCCGGGCCGTAACCGGCGTTGGCGCCCGGGTAGAAGAGCCTGCCGCCCTTGGTGAGGAAGAGGGCGGGGTAGGTCGGGAAGTAGCGGAACGGTCCCTTGGACCACTTCCTGGTCGCCTGGTCGTAGATCTCGGTGTCGCCCGAGATGATCTCGCCGACGTCGTCGAGTCCCGAGACGGCGAGCACCCGTCCGTCACCGAGCCCGACGAGGGTCGGGTACCAGCGGGCCTCCTTCATCGGGTCGACCTTGATGTACTTCTCGGCGAGCGCGTCGAACTCGTAGGCCGCCCGGATGCCCTGGAAGTCCTGCTTCTGCGTGGTGATCCTCTCGGCGAGGCCGTAGGAGTTGTCGGCCTCCCTGCCGGTGAGCCCCTCGATCTCGTACTGGGCGGACTCGGCGGTCACCGAGTCGGGGCCCGCCTCCACCGCCTCGACGAAGACCCGTTCCTCACCCGCCGTCACCTTGCTCTTCCACGGCTTCATCCCGCCGTCCGCGTAGTAGGTGACGGCGAAGCCGCCCTTGACGGCCCGGGGGACGGTCACGTCGAAGAGCGAGCGGTACTCGACGCCCGAGGGAGAGCGGAAGACCGTGCCCTTCTTCAGGAACAGCGCCTTGTCCGGGTTCTCGTTCTTCACCCGCATCCCGCCGCCGGCCCGGGTCACCTCGCCGTCGAGCACCTCGTACCGGGCCGTGCCGCCGGCCACGAGGAGCCGGCCGTCGGGAAGCGCCGCGTGGCCGCCGCAGAAGAAGTCCACCGGGGTGTCGACCTTCTTGAAGGTGTCGGCCACCGGGTCCCACAGGACCGTGTCGAAGGTCCCCGCGTCGAAGTGCTGCTGGTTGTTGCCGGAGCCCGCGACGATCAGCACCTTGCCGGTGTGGAGCAGCGCGGCGTGGATGGCGTTGGTCCGGTACCTCTTCGGGATGTCCACCCGCTGCCAGGAGCCGTAGCGCGCCTGGTAGCCGGGCTGGGCGATCTTGTACGCGTGGTACTGGTCCTGGGCGAACGAGAGCGCCGCGGGCGCGTTGAGCCCCGCGAGCACCACGACGGCCCCGCTGCCGAGGACCGCCCTTCTGATCCGTCTGGTGGGCCGGTGGGGCATGGGTCAGTTCCCTCCTGCGGTGCTGCGTACGGGTTCGGCGAGGGCGGCACCGGTCGTCGGCGCGGGCGGCACGGTGGTCGTGGTGGTGATGAAGGTCGCCTCGGCGGGGAGCGGGAGCGGGTCCGGCCGGCGGAGCTCGGGCCGTGCGCTCCGGCGGGGCCGCGCCGGGTGTGCGGCCCGCCACCGGGTGCCCGCCCACACCGCGACCGGGGAGAGTGCGATGGCCAGGGCCAGTACGGCCCAGGTGCGCATCGCCGCGTGCGTGTGGTGCAGGGGGACGGACGCGGCGAGCGAGACCACCAGCACGGCGGCCCAGAAGAGGTGGATGCGGAAGGTGAGGAGCCGGTCGGGGCTGGTTGCCCCGCCCTTGGGCGTGACGACGAAGCGCCCGCTGGTGCGCAGCACGGCGGCGCCGAGCGACTTCAGGTAGATCGGCGCGCAGAGGGCGGACATGGCCATGCCGGCGATGCCGCCGGAGCCCTCGGGTTCGTGCGGCGAGACGTTGTGCCGCCGGTTCCAGAGGTAGAGGCCGATCTGGAGGGCCGCCGCGTCGCTGTAGAGCATCAGCCAGAGGGAGGCGGAGACCTCGGTGCCGGAGGCGCCGAGCCAGAGGAAGAGCACGCAGCTGACCACCCCGAGCAGCCAGTTCACGGCGGTCATCGGGTAGTAGACGAGCATCAGGGTGTAGCTGAGGAGCCGGCCCGGCGGCAGCCGGAACAGCCCCTTGGCGTACTGCCGCAGCAGCGTCTCGTACGTCCCTCGCGACCAGCGCAGCTGCTGGGTGAAGAAGTCGGTCCAGGAGGACGGGCCCTCGCCGACGGCCAGCACGTCCGGGGTGTAGACGGACCGCCAGTGACGGCCGGTGAGCGGGTTGCGGCGGCGGTGGATCTCGAATCCGGTCGCCATGTCCTCGGTGATCGAGTCGAACAGGCCGCCGGCCTGGCGCAGGGCGGCGACGCGGACGACGTTGTTGGTGCCGACGAACATGGGCGCCCCGTAACGGTTGCCTGCGCGCTGGATCAGGGCGTGGAAGAGGAACTGCTGCGATTCGGCGGCCTTGGTGACGGCCGCGTCGTAGTTGCCGTAGACCTGCGGGCCGACGACGAAGGCGGTGTCGGGGTCGCGGAAGAAGCCGAGCATCCGCCGCAGGAAGTCGGGGTGCGGCACGTGGTCGGTGTCGACCGAGGCGAAGAACTCGTAGGCGTCACCGTGCCGCTCCAGCCAGGCGTTGTAGTTGCCGTGCTTGGTCTTGGCCCGGTGGGCCCCCTTCGGCCGGTTCCACTCGGGTACCCCGCGCCGGGTGAAGTGGTGGACGCCGAGTTCCGCGCAGAGCGCCCGGGCGTCCGGGTCGTCGCCCTCGTCGAGCAGCCAGACGTCCAGCGGTCCGTCGTGCCGGAGCCGTACGGCGCCCCGGAGGGTGGCGCGGACCATGGCGAGGGGTTCCGTGCCCGGTACGTACGTGGTGACGAAGGCGACCCGGGTGCCGGGCTCGGGGACGACGGGCACCGGGTCCCTGGCGACCAGTGTGGCGTGCGCGATGGAGACGACGTTGACGAGCATGAAGAGTTCGATCAGCCCGATGGAGACGAGCATCGCGGTGTCGGCGGCGACGAGCCAGTACTCGCCGTTCTCGCGCCTGGTCCAGTGGGTCGGCCAGACGAGGTAGAGCAGGAGCAGTGCCGTGAGCACCGGGGCGAGGGTCGTCAGGAGGACGGCGCGGGTGCGCCGCTTCTCCGCCGCGAGGAGGCTCCGGTACCGGACCCGGCAGGCCGGTCCTTCCGGTTCCGTGAGCGGACCCGCGAGCCGGGAGTGGGAGTCGTAGTCGTAGACCTCCGACCGCACCGTGCCTCCAATGTCGAACCGGTTTGTCTCACCACATAAGTGGATCTTCCGGAACGCGGCGACTCGGCAGGGCCGAGTGAGCGGTTTCGCGGGCGGGTCGGGGTGCTTTCCCCTGGAACGCGGGGAGCCCCCGGCCGTGTTGCGGCGGGGGGCTCCTCGGGGGCAGCGGGTGGCGCTTCGAGCGGACGGTGCGTCAGGTGGCCAAGTACCGTTCCACGGTTTCGACCTTGGAGGTGAGTCCGTCGGTGACGCCGGGTCGGATGTCGGCCTTCAGCACGAGGGAGACGCGTCCGGCGCGGGCCTCGACGGCGGCGACTGCGCGCTTGACGACGTCCATCACCTCGTCCCATTCGCCTTCGATCGAGGTGAACATGGCGTCGGTGCGGTTGGGCAGTCCGGACTCGCGGACGACGCGGACGGCGTCGGCCACGTACTCGCCGACGTCCTCGCCGACGCCCAGCGGGGAGACCGAGAAGGCGACGATCACGCGTTCACCGTGCCTTCGCGGCGGGCGCGGGCGGCGATGACGCCGTCCGTCTCGTACCGCTTGAGGAGCTTGTCGCCGTAGAGCCCGCCGAACGGCAGGAGGCAGAGCAGGAAGAAGAGGGCGACCCGCTTGACGGGCCACTTCGCCTTGATCCACACGTCGAGCAGGAAGAGGACGTAGATCACGAAGAGGAGGCCGTGCAGGGCGCCCAGCGGCATCATCAGGAAGTCGATGTCGGAGACGCGGCTCAGGATCGATCCGAAGATGATCAGTGCCGGGAAGGAGAGCGCCTCGGGAATGGAGATGAGGCGCAGCCGGTGCAGGGCGGTAGCGGTCTTGATGTCCACGAGGGCACCTTCGGTGGGAGGGTCGTCACTGCTGTCGTCGCGGCTTGTGAAAGCAAGCACAAACCGCCCCCATTGTGGCACCGCCCGCCCGCCACTCCTGCCCCGGGGGCGCGCGGGAAGGGTGGGACGGGTGGGACCTGCGGCGGTCTGTGATCCTTCCCCGGACACTGGCCCGTGCGCCGCACGGGCGGCTACCGTCGGTCCGTGGCGATGTTCCGACTCCAAGGCAGCAAGACGCTCGCCGTCGATCTGACGGGCGATGCCGTGAAGGCGAAGAACGGCTCGATGGTCGCGTACGACGGCCGGATGGCGTTCAAGAAACTGTCCGGTGGCGGTGAGGGCCTGCGCGGCATGGTGACCCGCAGGCTGACCGGCGAACAGATGACGGTGATGGAGGTGCGGGGGCAGGGCACCTGCTATTTCGCCGACCGCGCGAGCGAGATCAACCTCGTGTCGCTGCGCGGCGAGAAGCTGTGGGTGGAGGCGAGCAATCTGCTCTGCACCGACGCCGGGCTGCGTACCGGCACCAGCTTCACCGGGCTGCGCGGCGGGGCGAGCGGCAACGGCCTGTTCACCACGACCGTGGAGGGCACCGGGCAGGCGGCGATCATGTCGGACGGGTCGGCGGTGGTCCTCCGGGTGACCCCGCAGTACCCGCTGAACGTCGACCCGGGCGCCTACATCGCCCACCAGGGCAACCTCCAGCAGCACTTCCAGTCCGGAGTGAGCTTCCGCACGTTCATGGGCGAGGGCTCCGGGGAGTCGTTCCAGATCCGCTTCGAGGGCGAGGGACTCGTGTACGTGCAGCCCAGCGAGCGGAACACGATCGGGGGCGACGTCTGATGCCGTTCCGCGAGATCAACTCGAAGATGATCGAGGCGACGGTCGTCCCCGGTCAGAAGATGTACAGCCAGCGCGGCGCGATGCTCGCCTACCGGGGCGACGTCTCCTTCACCCCGAACATCCAGGGCGGCCAGGGCGGGCTGATGTCGATGATCGGCCGGCGGGTGGCGAACGAGGCGACCCCGCTGATGACGGTCGAGGGCAGCGGCACGGTGATGTTCGGCCACGGCGGCCACCACATCCAGGTCATCAACCTCGCCGGCGACACCCTCTACGTGGAGGCGGACCGGCTGCTGGCGTTCGACGGGACGCTCCAGCAGGGCACGATGTTCATGGGCTCGCAGGGCGGGGTCATGGGGATGGTGCGCGGCCAGGTCACCGGGCAGGGCCTGTTCACCACGACCCTCAAGGGCCACGGCGCGGTCGCGGTGATGGCCCACGGCGGAGTGGTCGAACTGCCGATCACGCCCGGCCGCGAGGTGCACGTGGACCCGCAGGCGTACGTCGCCCACCACGGGGACGTACGCAACAAGCTCTCCACCGCGCTGGGCTGGCGCGACATGGTGGGGCGCGGCTCGGGCGAGGCGTTCCAGCTGGAGCTGAGCGGCAGTGGTGCGGTGTACGTCCAGGCGTCGGAGGAGAAGCTGTGAGCACGCCCGTGATCTTCGATCCGATGACGCTGCCTTCGGACGACAACGTCAACTCCTACACCTTCTGCGTGGAGCTGAAGGGCAGTCAGTGGTTCCTCCAGAAGGGGAAGATGATCGCCTACTACGGGCGCATCGACTTCGACGGAGTGGGCAACGGCCGTTTCGACCGGCTGCTGCGGACGAGCTTCCACTCGCCGATGCACGCCGGCGACTGGGTGGTGGCCGAGGGGAGCGGCAAGATGCTCCTCGCGGACCGGGCCTTCGACGTCAACTCCTTCGACCTCGACAACGGCAACCTGACGATCCGCTCCGGGAACCTGCTGGCCTTCCAGCCGTCCCTGGCGCTGAAGCAGTCGATCGTGCCGGGGTTCCTCACGCTGATCGGTACGGGGAAGTTCGTGGCGGCCTCGAACGGGCCGGTGGTCTTCATGGAGCCGCCGCTGCGGGTGGACCCGCAGGCCCTGGTCGGCTGGGCCGACTGCCCGTCCCCGTGCCACCACTACGACCACGGGTACATGCGGGGCGTGATGGGCGGGCTGCGCTCGCTGACGGGGATCGGCGGGACCTCCGGCGAGGAGCACCAGTTCGAGTTCGTCGGCGCGGGGACGGTCCTGCTGCAGTCGACCGAGGTACTGATGGCCGAGCAGTCGGTGGGCGCGGTTCCGGTGGAGGCGGGAGTGCCGGGTGGAGGCGGTCCCGGCGTCCACGGCGGGGGTCAACCTGGGTCCGCACCCCGTCTCCCCGGCCAGCTGGGGGATCTCCAGCGTCGGTTCGGCCTGTGAGCGGTACTCTGCGGAGCGTGATTCCCAGGGGTATGCCCCCGGCCCGGCCCTTTCGTGTGACCGGAGTGCCGTGCGTGCCGCGCGCGGCACGGTGACCGACGGCGGATGCCGAAGTGGGTGCCGGGCGGGTGCCGGGGGTCACAGCCCCCACTTCGTCCGGCTTTCAACTTCTTAGGTAGAATCCATATATGGAGACCGAGACGGCCACTCGCTGGCTGAGCGACGCGGAGCAGCGTGCCTGGCGCACCCACCTGGACGTCAGCCGACTGCTGACGCACCAGCTGGAGAGAGACCTCCAGCCGTTCGGCCTGACCATGAACGACTACGAGATCCTCGTCAACCTCTCCGAGGCCGAGGAGCAGCGCCTGCGGATGAGCGACCTCGCGTCGCTCACCCTGCAGTCCAAGAGCAGGCTCTCGCACCAGATCACCCGCATGGAGAACGCCGGGCTGGTCAAGCGCGAGAACTGCGAGTCGGACCGGCGCGGGCTCTTCGCGGTCCTCACCGACCTCGGCGGGGAGACGATGCGGAAGGTGGCGCCGTACCACGTCGCCTCCGTCCGCAAGCACTTCATGGACCTGCTGACGCCCGAGGCGCTGGCCGAGCTGCACGCGGCCCTCACCCCGATCGCGGACCATCTGCGCGGACGGCGCGGCAGGCCGTAATCGCTGCCCGAGGCCGTGTTGTGAAAGTAGCGCCCTCCGGGCGGGACTTTCACAACACGGCCCGGTGCGTACCGGGGCGGCCCGTACGCCGCCCCGGTGCGCGCAGCCCCTCAGGGCGCTGCCGCGGTGACCCCCGCGACCAGCTCGTCGGCCGCGCCGTACGGGTCGAGCCGGCCCGCCACGATGCGCTCCGCCAGTGCTTCGAGCCGGCGGTCGCCGTGCAGGTCGGCGATCCGCTCGCGCAGGGCGGCGACGGCGATCGTCTCCACCTCGCGGGCCGCCCGCGCGGTGCGCCGGGCCGCCAGCACCCCGTGCTCCTCCATCCACGCCCGGTGCTTCTCCAGTGCCTCGACCAGTTCGTCGACGCCCTCGCCCCGGGCGGCCACCGTCTTCACGATCGGGGGCCGCCAGTCGCCCGGCCCCCGGGACTCCCCGAGGCCGAGCATGTGGTTCAGCTCCCGGGCGGTGGCGTCCGCGCCGTCCCGGTCCGCCTTGTTGACCACGTACACGTCTCCGATCTCCAGGATTCCGGCCTTCGCCGCCTGGATGCCGTCGCCCATGCCCGGCGCGAGCATCACCACCGAGGTGTCGGCCTGCGAGGCGATCTCCACCTCGGACTGGCCCACCCCGACCGTCTCCACCAGCACCACGTCGCACCCCGCCGCGTCCAGCACCCGGACGGCCTGCGGCGCCGAGCGGGCGAGGCCGCCCAGATGGCCCCGGGTCGCCATGGACCGGATGTAGACACCGGGGTCGGATGCGTGGTCCGACATCCGCACCCGGTCCCCCAGCAGCGCCCCGCCGGAGAACGGCGAGGACGGGTCGACCGCGAGCACCCCGACCCGTTTCCCGGCCTTGCGGTACGCGGTGACCAGCGCCGAGGTGGAGGTGGACTTCCCCACCCCGGGCGAGCCGGTCAGCCCGACGACGTACGCGTGCCCCGCCAGCGGGGCCAGCGCGGCCATCACCTCGCGCAGCTGCGGCGAGGCCCCCTCCACCAGCGAGATCAGCCGGGCGACGGCCCGCGGCCCGCCCCGCCGTGCCTGTTCGACCAGGGTGGGGACGTCCACCATCACCGCTCCGTTCCTCTTCGCCGCGCGTGCCCTGCCGCCGCGCGGACCACCCGTGACTACTTGCCCGGTACGCGGATGATCAGTGCGTCGCCCTGACCGCCGCCGCCGCAGAGCGCCGCCGCACCGGTGCCGCCACCGCGCCGCTTCAGCTCCAGCGCCAGGTGCAGCACCACGCGGGCGCCGGACATCCCGATCGGGTGACCGAGCGCGATGGCCCCGCCGTTCACGTTGACCTTCTCCGGAGTGATGCCCAGGTCCTTCATCGACTGCACGGCGACGGCCGCGAACGCCTCGTTGATCTCCACCAGGTCCAGGTCGCCGACGGTGAGCCCGTCCTTCTTCAGGGCGTGCCGGATGGCGTTGGACGGCTGGGACTGGAGGGAGTTGTCCGGACCGGCCACGTTGCCGTGGGCGCCGATCTCGGCGAGCCAGTCCAGCCCCAGCTCCTCGGCCTTCGCCTTGCTCATCACGACCACGGCGGCGGCCCCGTCCGAGATCTGCGAGGACGAGCCGGCGGTGATCGTGCCGTCCTTGGCGAAGGCGGGCCGGAGCCTGCCGAGCGACTCGGCGGTCGTCTCGGGGCGGATGCCCTCGTCCTCGGAGAAGAGCACCGGGTCGCCCTTGCGCTGCGGGATCTCGACCGGGGTGATCTCGGCCTCGAAGAGGCCGTTCTTGCGGGCGGCGGCGGCACGCTGGTGGGAGAGGGCGGCGATCTCGTCCTGCTCCGCGCGCTCCAGACCCAGACGGGTGTTGTGCTTCTCGGTCGACTCACCCATCGCGATGTTCTCGAAGGCGTCGGTCAGACCGTCGTACGCCATCGCGTCGAGCATCTCGATCGCGCCGTACTTGTACCCCTCGCGGGACTTCGGCAGCAGGTGCGGGGCGTTGGTCATGGACTCCTGGCCGCCGGCCACCACCACGTCGAACTCGCCGGCGCGGATCAGCTGGTCCGCCAGCGCGATGGCGTCGAGCCCGGAGAGACACACCTTGTTGACGGTGAGCGCGGGAACGTTCATCGGGATGCCCGCCTTGACGGCCGCCTGACGGGCCGGGATCTGGCCCGCGCCCGCCTGGAGCACCTGGCCCATGATCACGTACTCGACCTGGTCGCCACCGATGCCGGCCCGGTCCAGCGCCGCCTTGATGGCGAAGCCGCCCAGCTCCGCGCCGGAGAAGCTCTTCAGGGAGCCGAGCAGCCGGCCCATGGGCGTACGGGCGCCCGCGACGATCACTGAGGTGGTGGTACCTGTCGTTCCTGACATGGGCACGGCCCCTAAGGAGGTGAGGGTGGTTAACGAGGGTTGACTTGAAAATGTACTGAGACGCCCACCGTCCGTCATCCGGCAGCGTGTGTGATCGCGCGCACCTTGCCAATCCTCCTCTCGGACGCTGCACTGGTCCCATGCTGACGCGAATCGACCACATCGGGATCGCCTGCTTCGACCTCGACAAGACGGTGGAGTTCTACCGCTCCACGTACGGCTTCGAGGTCCACCACTCGGAGGTCAACGAGGAACAGGGCGTACGCGAGGCCATGCTGAAGATCAACGGCACCTCCGACGGCGGGGCCTCCTACCTCCAGTTGCTGGAGCCGACCCGGCCCGACTCGGCCGTCGGCAAGTGGCTGGAGAAGAACGGCGAGGGCGTCCACCACATCGCCTTCGGCACCGAGGACGTCGACCAGGACTCCTCGGACATCCGCGAGAAGGGGGTACGCGTCCTCTACGAGGAGCCCCGCACCGGCTCCATGGGCTCCCGGATCACCTTCCTCCACCCGAAGGACTGCCACGGCGTCCTCACCGAACTGGTCACGTCCCGGACGGAGCACTGACCGCCGGATACCCGGCCCGGTAGAGTGGGCAGTTCCGGGCCGGGGCCGGGGTCGGGGGCGTGCAGACGTCCCTGTCGTTCGTCTGTCACCATTCCCCGGGGGACCGCTCGCCGGCGGGCGGTCCTGTATGGAGAGTTGCGACCAGGGGACGGATGGGACCGCGCAGTGCGGGGCTACGAACGCCAGGAGAGCCACCGAGCTGAAGACGACCACCTCTCGCGGTTCGAAGCCGAGATGGACCGGCTGAAAACCGACCGGGAGAAGGCCGTCCAGCACGCCGAGGACCTCGGTTACCAGGTCGAGGTCTTGCGAGCCAAGCTGCACGAGGCTCGGCGCAATCTCGCGACCCGACCCGCCTACGGCGGCGCGGACATGGGATACCAGGCCGAGCAACTGCTCCGCGATGCCCAGGGCCAGGCCGAACAGATGCGCGCCGACGCCGAGCGCGAGCTGCGCGACGCCCGGGCCCAGACGCAGCGCATCCTCCAGGAGCACGCGGAGCACCAGGCCCGGCTCCAGGCCGAGCTGCACAACGAGGCGGTCCAGCGCCGCCAGCGCCTCGACCAGGAGCTGGCCGAACGCAGGCAGACCGTCGAGGCCCACGTCAACGAGAACGTCGCCTGGGCCGAGCAGTTGCGCGCCCGCACGGAGTCGCAGGCCCGCCGGCTCATGGAGGAGTCCCGGGCCGAGGCCGAGCAGTCCGTCAACGCCGCCCGCAACGAGGCCGCCCGGGTCGCCGAGGAGACCCGCCAGCGGCTCGGCTCCGAGGCCGAGACCTCCCGCGCCGAGGCCGAGGCGATCCTGCTGCGCGCCCGCCGGGACGCCGAGCGGATGCTGAGCACCGCCGCGGGCCAGGCGCAGGAGGCCACCCAGCACGCCGAGGAGCTGCGGTCCACGACCACCGCCGAGGCCGACCGGGCCCGCCGGCAGGCGACCGAACTCCAGCGCTCCGCCGAACACCACGCCCAGGAGGCCGAGACCCGGCTGCGCGAAGCGCGGCTGGAGGCGGAGAAGCTGCTCTCCGAGGCCAAGGACGCCGCGTCGAAGACGCTGGCCGGAGCCGAGTCCCAGAACGAACAGCGCACCCGCACCGCGAAGTCGGAGATCGCCCGCCTCGTCGGCGAGGCCACCAAGAACGCCGAGACGCTGAAGGAAGAGGCCGAGCAGGCCCTGGCCGACGCCCGAGCCAAGGCCGAGCGGCTCGTCGCGGAGGCCGCCGAGAAGGCGCGTACCGCCGCTGCCGAGGACACCGCCGCCCAGCTCGCCAAGGCCGCCCGCAGCGCCGAGGAGGTGCTGACCAAGGCGTCCGAGGACGCGTCCTCCACCACCCGGGCCGCGGCCGAGGAGGCCGAGCGCATCCGCCGCGAGGCCGAGGCCGAGGCGGACCGGCTGCGCGGCGAGGCCGCCGAGCAGGCCGACCAGCTGAAGGGCGCGGCCGAAGAGGGCACCAAGGAGTACCGGGCCAAGACGGTCGAGCTCCAGGAGGAGGCCCGCCGGCTGCGCGGCGAGGCCGAGCAGCTGCGCTCCGAGGCGGTCGCCGAGGGCGAGCGCATCCGGGGCGAGGCCCGCCGCGAGGCCGTCCAGCAGATCGAGGAGGGTGCCCGCACCGCCGAGGAGCTGCTGACCAAGGCGAGGACGGACGCCGAGGAGCAGCGTGCCTCCGCCTCCACCGAGAGCGAGCGGGTCCGTACCGAGGCCGGCGAGCGCGCGGCGGCCCTGCGCAAGCAGGCCGAGGAGTCGCTGGAGAGCGCCCGCGCCGAGGCCGAGACCCTGCGCACCGAGGCCGAGGAGCAGGCGGAGTCCACCAAGACGGCGGCCGAGGAGGCCGCGGCCGGGCTGCGCGCCGAGACCGAACGTCAGGTCGCCGCCCGCGCCGAGGAGGCCGCGGCGGAGCTGGACCGGCTGCGTACCGACGCCGAGACCCGGGTCGCCTCCGCCGAGGAGGCCCTCGGCACGGCCCGTACGGAGGCGGAGCGCATCCGCCGCGAGACGGCCGAGGAGTCCGAGCGGCTGCGCGGCGAGGCCGCCGAGCGGCTGCGCACGCTCCAGGAGCAGGCCGAGGCGGAGGCGCAGCGGCTGCGCGACGAGGCCGCGGCGGACGCGGCCCAGTCGCGTTCCGAGGGCGAGACCGTCGCCGTACGGCTGCGTACCGAGGCGGCGACCGAGGCGGAGCGACTCAAGTCCGAGGCGCAGGATACGGCCGACCGGGTGCGGGCCGAGGCGGCCGCCGCCGCCGAGCGCGTCGCGACCGAGGCGGCCGAGGCGCTGGAGGCCGCGCAGGAGGAGGCCAACCGGCGTCGCCGCACGGCCGAGGAGACCCTGGAGGCGGCCCGGTCCGAGGCCGGGCAGGAGCGCGAGCGGGCCCGCGTGCAGAGCGAGGAGCTCCTCGCGTCCGCCCGTACCCGCGTCGAGGAGGCGCAGACCGAGGCGCAGCGGCTCGTCGGCGAGGCGGAGAGCCGGTCGGCCGAGATGGTCGCGACCGCCGAGCAGACCGCCCAGCAGGTGCGCGAGGCGGTCGCCGGGCTGCACGAGCAGGCCGAGTCGGAGATCGCCGCGCAGCGTACGGCCGCCGAGCAGGAGGCGACGCGGACGCGTACCGAGGCGCAGGAGGAGGCGGACCGGCTGCGTGCCGACGCCGCAGCGGAGCGGGAGCGGGCCGGCGAGGACGCCAACCGCATCCGTCAGGTCGCGGCCGAGGAGTCGGACGCGGCGAAGGCGCTCGCGGAGCGGACCGTCACGGACGCCATCGCGGAGTCCGAGCGGCTGCGCGCGGAGGCCGCGGAGTACAGCCAGCGGGTACGTACCGAGGCGTCGGACTCCCTCGCGTCCGCCGAGCACGACGCGGCACGGTCCCGTGCGGAGGCCCGCGAGGACGCCAACCGCATGCGCTCGGACGCGGCGGAGCAGGCGGACCGGCTGGTCGCGGAGGCAACCGGTGAGGGCGAGCGCATCCGCCAGGAGGCGACCGACTCGTCGAACCAGCTCGTCGGCGAGGCCACGCGGGAGGCCGAGCGTCGGCGGTCGGAGGCGGCGAAGACCGTGGCCTCGGCCCAGGAGCACGCCACCCGCACCCGCGAGGAGGCCGCGCAGCTGCGTACCGACGCGGAGGAGGCGTCCGAGAAGCTGCTGGGCGACGCCCGCGAGGAGGCCGAGCGCGTGCTGGACGAGGCGCGCCAGGCGGCGGCCAAGCGCCGGGCGGACGCCGCCGAGCAGGCCGACCAGCTGATCAACAAGGCGCGCGAGGAGGCACTGCGGACGGCCACCGAGTCGGAGGCGCAGGCCGACACCATGGTCGACGCCGCCCGCAAGGAGGCCGTCCGGATCACCTCGGAGGCCACCGTCGAGGGCAACACCCTGGTGGAGCGGGCGCGTACGGACGCCGACGAGCTCCTGGTCGGCGCGCGGCGCGACGCCACCGCCACCCGGGAGCGCGCGGAGGAGCACCGCACCCGCACGGAGGCCGAGGTCGAGGAGCTGCACGAGCGGGCCCGCAGGGAGACGTCCGAGCAGATGAAGACCGCCGGCGAGCGTGTCGACCATCTGATGAAGGTCGCCACCGAGCAGCGCGACGAGGCCGACAAGAAGGCCAAGGAGCTTCTGTCGGACGCGAATTCGGAGGCCGGCAAGGTCCGGATCGCGGCGGTCAAGCGTGCGGAGTCGCTGCTCAAGGAGGCGGAGGCCAAGAAGGCCGAGCTCATCCGCGAGGCCGAGAAGCTGCGGGCCGAAGCCGAGGCCGAGGCGAAGCGTACGGTGGACGAGGGCAAGCGCGAGCTCGAAGTCCTCGTGCGCAGGCGCGCGGACATCAATACGGAGATCTCCCGTGTCCAGGACGTACTGGAGGCGTTGGAGTCTTTCGAGGTTCCGGCAGGAGGCGGGAAGGCCACCGGCGGTGGAACTCTCGGGGCGGGCCTCAAGGCCGCCGCCGGCGCGGGCACCCGCGCGGGCGGCAAGCAGACGGAGGGCTGAGGGGGTCTCGGGGAGGGATGACGGGGTGCGGAATCACGTGCGCACGGCGGTCCGGTCGCCCCGGAGAGTGATCATCGCTCCCCAGGTCGGCCACCCGAAAGAGGTGTCATTCTCCAGATCAAACTGGTATCTCCACGCTGACACGCCGCTTTGGCCCCTAGGATTCCCTCTATCACCTCACCGGTCTCATTCGACAGGAAACCCATGAGCGACCCCTCTTCCCCCTTCGGCTTCGAGCTCGTGCGACGTGGTTACGACCGCGGTCAGGTGGACGACCGCATCACCAAGCTCGTCGCCGACCGTGACAGTGCGCTCGCGCGCATCACCTCCTTGGAGAAGCGCATCGAGGAGCTCCACCTCGAGACGCAGAACGCCCAGGCCCAGGTGAGCGACGCCGAGCCCTCCTACGCCGGCCTCGGTGCCCGCGTCGAGAAGATCCTCCGCCTCGCCGAGGAGGAGGCCAAGGACCTGCGCGAAGAGGCCCGCCGCGCCGCCGAGCAGCACCGCGAGCTGGCCGAGTCGGCCGCCCAGCAGGTGCGCAACGACGCGGAGAACTTCGCCGCCGAGCGGAAGGCGAAGGCGGAGGACGACGGGGTCCGCATCGTCGACAAGGCCAAGGGCGAGGCGACCACGCTGCGCACCGAGGCGCAGAAGGACGCGCAGCAGAAGCGCGAGGAGGCGGACGCCCTCTTCGAGGAGACCCGCGCCAAGGCCGCCCAGGCCGCCGCGGACTTCGAGACCAACCTGGCCAAGCGCCGCGACCAGTCGGAGCGTGACCTCGCGTCCCGTCAGGCCAAGGCCGAGAAGCGCCTGGCGGAGATCGAGCACCGCGCGGAGCAGCTCCGTCTGGAGGCCGAGAAGCTCCGTACGGACGCCGAGCGCCGGGCCCGCCAGACGGTGGAGACCGCGCAGCGCCAGTCCGAGGACATCGTGGCCGACGCGAACGCCAAGGCCGACCGCATCCGCAGCGAGTCGGAGCGCGAGCTGGCGGCGCTCACCAACCGCCGCGACTCGATCAACGCCCAGCTGACCAACGTCCGCGAGATGCTGGCGACGCTGACCGGCGCGGCCGTGGCCGCCGCTTCCTCCCCGGTGGACGACGAGCCCGCCACCCGTGGTGTCCCGGCCCAGCAGACCCGCTGACGCCGTCTCACACCCTCGGCCCGCTTTCGTGCGCCCGGTTCCGCCTTTGTGGTGGCGCCGGGCGCGCGGCCGTTCTAGCGTGAACGCATGATCGAGCTCGAAGGACTGACCAAGCGCTACGGCCAGAAGGTCGCCGTCGACGCCTTGTCCTGCCGGATCAGACCGGGGATGGTCACCGGCTTCCTCGGACCGAACGGCGCGGGCAAGTCCACGACGATGCGGATGATGCTCGATCTGGACAATCCGACCAGCGGTTCGGTGCGCATCGACGGCAAGCGGTACCGCGAGCTGGACGAACCGCTGAAGTACATCGGAGCGCTGCTCGACGCCAAGTCGATGCACGGGGGCCGGAGCGCGTACAACAATCTGCTCTGCCTGGCGCAGAGCAACCGCATCCCCGCCTCGCGGGTCGCGGAGGTGCTGGACACGGTCGGGCTGAGCGCGGTGGCGAAGAAGAAGTCGAAGGGCTTCTCGCTGGGCATGGGGCAGCGGCTCGGCATCGCCTCGGCCCTGCTGGGCGATCCGCAGATCCTGATGTTCGACGAGCCGGTCAACGGTCTCGACCCGGAGGGCATCCACTGGATCAGGAACCTGATGCGCGCGCTCGCCGCCGAGGGCCGGACCATCTTCGTCTCTTCGCACCTGATGAGCGAGATGGCGCTGACGGCGGACCATCTGATCGTGATCGGTCAGGGCCGGCTGCTCGCCGACACGTCGATGGCGGACTTCATCCACCAGAACTCACGGAGTTTCGTGCGGCTGCGCTCCCCGGAGCAGGAGCGGCTGCGGGACGCGCTGGCCGCGGGCGGCTTCACCCCGGTCGAGGCGGGGAACGGCACCCTGGAGGTCGACGGGGCGACGAGCGAGCAGCTGGGTGAGCTGGCCGCGCGCCATCAGCTCGTCCTGCACGAACTGAGCCCGCAGCGGGCCTCGTTGGAGGAGGCGTTCATGCAGATGACGGCGGGTTCGGTGGAGTACCACGCACACGGCGAGGTCAACGGCCCGGCCGGCGGGGGCGCGGTTCCCCCGGCGGCGGCCGGCGGCTCCGGTCCCGCGCCGGGGGTCTGGGGAGAAGGCTGGAACGACGGCACCGCGGGCGGCTCCGGTCCCCGCGACCACGGCAAGGGGGTGTGACCGATGGCATCGGTACCCGCGGTCCTGACCTCCGAGTGGACGAAGATCCGCACGGTCTCTTCCACCACCTGGACGCTCATCTCGGCCTTCGTCGTCACGGTGGCGATGGGAGCGGCCCTGAGCGCCCTGTTCGCTTCGCAGTTCGACGATCTCTCGGCCACGGACCGGGCGACGTTCGACCCGACCTTCGTCTCGTTCTCGGGGATGATCCTCGGTCAGCTCGCCATGGTCGTCTTCGGCGTGCTGGTGGTCGGTACGGAGTACAGCTCCGGGATGATCCGCACCTCGCTCGCGGCCGTGCCCCGGCGGGGCACCCTGCTCTTCAGCAAGATCGCGGTGGCCGGGGTGCTGGCCCTGGTCGTCGGGCTGATCACCGGCTTCGTCGCCTTCCTGCTCGGGCAGGCGCTGCTCGGTGACCACGGCACGGACCTCGGGTCGGACAACGTGCTGCGCGCGGTGTTCGGCAGCGGCATCTACATGGGGCTCATCGCGGTCTTCTCGATGGGTGTGGCCGCGATGCTGCGGAGCTCGATGCTCTCGCTGGGCATCCTGATGCCGTTCTTCTTCCTCGTCTCCCAGATCCTGGCCTCCGTGCCGGGCGCCAAGACGGTCGCCCGGTACTTCCCCGACCAGGCGGGCTCGAAGATCATGCAGGTGGTGCCGAACGCGATGGGCAGCGACGAGGCGCCGTACGGGCCGTGGGGCGGGCTCGGCATCATGGCGCTCTGGGTGGTCGCGGCACTGGTGGGCGGGTACCTCGTGCTCCGGGAGCGGGACGCGTAGGGCCGTTTCGCGATTCCCGGCGGGGACGGGGTGCCTGGTACGCCTCGCGGCCGGGTCCCGCGCACCGGCGGCGCCTTCGGCGGAACCGTCCGGCGCTGGTTATCCTCCTCACTCATACGGGGGCGTCCGGCCGGAGGGGCCGGGCCCCGACGACGGATGAGTCGATGGGGCTGGGAATGATCGAGGCAGTCGGCCTGACCAAGCGTTACGGCGCACAGACGGCCGTGGAGGACCTTTCCTTCCGGATCAGGCCGGGGATGGTCACCGGGTTCCTCGGCCCGAACGGGTCGGGGAAGTCGACCACCATGCGGATGATGCTCGGGCTCGACCGGCCGACCTCGGGGCATGTGACGATCGGCGGCCACGCCTATCCGAGCCTGCCGAACGCGCCGCGCCAGGTGGGCGCGCTGCTGGACGCGAAGGCGGTCCACGGCGGGCGCAGCGCCCGCAACCACCTGCTGTCGTTGGCCCAGCTGGCGGGTATTCCGGCCGCCCGGGTCGACGAGGTGCTCGGCGTGGTGGGCCTGCGCGAGGTGGCCGGCCGGCGTTCCCGCGGCTATTCGCTCGGGATGGGGCAGCGACTGGGGATCGCGGCGGCGCTGCTGGGCGATCCGCAGGTGCTCCTCTTCGACGAGCCGGTCAATGGCCTCGACCCGGAGGGCATCCTCTGGGTCCGCAATCTGATGAAGGCGCTGGCGGCCGAGGGCCGTACGGTCTTCGTCTCCAGCCATCTGATGAGCGAGATGGCGCTGACGGCGGACCATCTGATCGTGATCGGGCGCGGCAGGCTCCTCTCCGACATGAGCGTGAAGGAGTTCATCTCGGTCAACTCCGCGGACTTCGCCCGGATCAGGGTGGCCGAGGACGCTCCGGAGCTCCGCGAGAAGGTGACCGCCGTGCTGGCGGAGGCGGGCGGGCGGGTGCTGTCCGAGCCGGACGGGGCGCTGCGGGTGGCCGGGCTGCCGCTGCCGAGGATCAGCGACCTCGCGCACGGGGCGGACGTCCGGCTGTGGGAGCTGTCGCCGCACCAGGCGTCCCTGGAGGAGGCGTACATGCGGATGACGCAGCACGTCGTGGACTACCGTTCGACGGATGACGCGAAGGCGGGGCTCCGGCCGCCCACGCCGCCGTACACCGTCCCGCAGCCCGCCCAGGACCCCGGCGTGTACGGGCCGCCGCAGCCCACGCAGGGGTGGACCCAGGGGTGGTACGCACCCGCGCCGCCCGGCCAGAACCCGTACGCCACCGACCCGGCGGCCACCCCGGTCGTGCCTGCCACCCCGGTCGCGCCTGCCGCCCCGGCAGCCGCCCCCGCGCGGGCGGTGTCCGCACCGGCCACGCCCTCCCCTGCGCCCACCACGCCGGCGCCCGCGCCCGCCGAGCCGAAGACCAGCGAGGACTCCCGATGACGACACCGGCCACGCCACCGCTCCCCCAGGCCCACCCGCAGCCCGGACCGGGCCCGGCCGTGCACGGACCGGCCGCCCCCGGCGGGGTGCCCCGGCTCAGCTACTACGTCTCGCCGATCCCGGTCCGCCCGGCCACCTTCGGCGACGCGCTGGCCTCCGAGTGGACGAAGATCCGCTCGGTGCGCTCCACGATGTGGACGCTCGGCACCATGCTCGCGCTGATGCTGGGCATCGGGGTACTCGTCGCCTTCGGCGTGAACGCCGCGAGCGACCCTGGTCTCGAGGAGGCCGACTCGGACGTGCTGAGCCTCGGTTTCTTCGGGGTGCTGCTCGGTTCGATCTGCGTGATCACGCTCGGCGTGCTGACCATCGCGTCGGAGTTCGGCACCGGCATGATCCGTACGACGCTGACGGCGTGCCCCAGCCGGAGCCGGGTGCTCACGGCGAAGGCGCTCGTCTTCTTCCTGCTGGTCCTCGTCCTCACCACGGTGGCGGCGACCGTCGTCGCCATGCTCCAGACGGCCGTCCTCGGGGGCGGCGCGGCCGCCTCGGGCGCCGACTGGCTGCGGGCCACGGTCGGGGTCGGGCTCTACACCGCGCTGCTCGGGCTGCTCTCGCTCTCGGTCGGCACGATCGTCCGGCACTCGGCGGGGGCGATCACCATCATGATCGGGGTGGTGCTGCTGCCGCTGGTACTGGCCCTGTTCATGGCTCTCGACCAGCTGAACCGGCTGCGGGAGCTCCTCTTCGAGTACTCCGTGCCCAGCCAGATCGCCGCGCTCTACGACTCCTCGATCACCGAGTCCGGCCCGTCCGGCTGGGACTCGGTGGCGATCATGTTCCTGCTGGCCGGTGTCGTGTTCGGCGCCGCCCATCTGGCGCTGAACCGCCGGGACGTCTGACGCACCACCGCCCGCCCCCGGGAGTCAGTGGCGCGGGGCGTTCCGGGACCGCTGCACCCGTGTGGTGCGGCGGTCCTTCGCGTTCCAGCACGCCTTGTGCCAGTGCCGCCGGTCGTCGATGCCGCCGTACTCGGGCCACGCCACCAGATGCGGCGCGCCGGACGGGATCTCCTGGTCGCAGCCGGGGCAGCGGTAGCGCTTGCCCTGCGCGCTCGCGCCTGCCACCGGCCGCACCGACCACTCCTCGCCCTGCCAGCTCTCGGTGGCCGCGCCGCCGCCGTACCGGTCCCCCGTGAAGTTCTCTTCGGCGGACGGGCTCTCGCCGCCCTTGGGGCGGTTGCGGCGCGGGGACACGGGACACCTCACGGGGGGGGGCTGGGCGGGAACGGGGTTTTCCGGACTTCCACCCTAAAGGGGTGGGGGGACCACGGAGGGACCGCCCGCCCACCCGTCCGCCAGCCGCGCATGCCCGGCGGAGAGGCGGGCAACGGAGGTAGTTACCGGAAAATCGCAACATTTTCGCCGCGGCCCGTGCCTTTGGCACGTGTCAGGCGTTGATGCCGGTAGGGGAAAACCGCGTCGGCCGCAAGGAGGCAGAAGGCGATGCGCGTGGGAACGTTCGTACTGGCAGCACAGTTTCCGGGTCAGGGACAGGGCGAGGCCCTGCACCGGGCGATCCGGACCGCCGAGGTGGCGGAGGAGTCGGGGCTCGACTCCGTGTGGCTGGCGGAGCACCATTTCGTGCCGTACGGGGTCTGCCCCTCGGCCGTGACACTGGCCGCGCTGCTCCTCGGCCGCACCCGCAGAATCCGGGTCGGCACGGCGGTCAGCGTGCTGCCGACCCAGCACCCGGTGGCCCTCGGCGAACAGGCGGCGCTGCTCCACCTGACGTCCGACGGCCGGTTCAGCCTCGGCGTGGGCCGGGGCGGGCCCTGGGTCGACCTGGAGGTCTTCGGCGCGGGCCTGGAGGCGTACGACAGCGGTTTCCCGGACTCCCTGGACCTGCTGCTCGACTGGCTGCGCGAGCCCCGGGTGGCCGGGCGCGGCAGCCGCTACCCCTTCCGCGAGGTGGCGGTGGTCCCGCGCGCGGACGAACTGCTCGACGCGGACGGGGCGCCGCTGCCCGGACCGGAGGTGATCGTGGCGTGCACCTCGCCGAAGACGGTGCGCCTCGCCGCGGAGAAGGCCCTGCCGATGCTGCTCGGGATGCACTGCGGGGACGAGGAGAAGGCGGAGATGGTCGCGTTGTGGCGCCGCAGCGCCCGGGAGGCCGGCCATCCGCCGGAGGTCGTCGCGGCGGCCGCGCACGTCTCGGCGGGCGTGGCCCAGATCGGTGACTGCCGGGAGGACGCCGCGCAGACCCTGCTGAAGGCGATGCCGGAATGGCTGCGGGACGGCCTGGGCAAGCATGTGACCGTCGACGGCCGGTACCGCGTGATGCGCGACCCCGTGGCGTACACCGAACTGCTCTGCGGGCTGCACCCGGTGGGGCCGCCGCGGTTCGCCGCCGACCGGCTCGCGGCCACGGCCGAGCGCACGGGCATCACCCGCTTCGCGCTCCTCTCCGAGGGTTCCGGCGACCTCGCGGCAACGGAGGAGAACGTACGCCGGCTGGGCACCGAGGTGCTGCCGCTGCTGGTCTGAGGGGACACGGTGGCACCGGCACCCGGGCACCGGTCCGTCGGTACGGCGGCACGGGACACCGCCGCTCCGGGCCGGGACCGTCTCCCGGGGGCGCCGGCCCCGGCCCGGAGCGGCGGTGGAGATGGTCAGCAGTCCCGGAGTTCGGGCGACTGGTTGAGCAACTGGCCTCTCACCGAGGTGAACTTGGCCAGCCGGTCGTCGACCGAGGGGTCCAGCGGGAAGACCGCGACACGGTGGCAGTTCTGGAATGCCAGTCGCACTCCGAAGTGCCGCTGCAGGGCTCCGCGTATCGCGTCGCTCGCGAGCGCGCGCAGCAGCTGGCCGCGTGCCTGCTCGTTCGGCGGCGGCGTCTGGTTGTCGGCGAACTGTCCGCCGTCCACCTTCAGCTGGGCCACCAGCGAGCTGATCATCTCCCATGCGTAGGGCAGGGAGGTCCGGACGCAGTCGACGAAGTCGGCTTCGTCGACCTCGCCTCGCTCGGCCTGTTCCAAGAGGGCCGGTGAGACGTCGAGCGACATGGGTTCTCCTCTCGCGACCCCGGCAGGAGGCCGGGGCCTTACGGGCACGGCAGAAGGACGGCGGCGACGCAGCGTGCACGTCCGACGACCTCCTGCTTCCACGGTAAGGGTGCGGTCCTGGTCGCACCAGGAGATTGGGAACACAACCGGCCAACAACGAAACCGAGCAAAGAGGGGCAAGACCCTATGCGCTCCAGCAGGGGCTGAAGTGGCTCAGGAGGTGCGAATCGCGCCGACCGCCCGTTGTCGAGTAGCGTTGCCGACCATGCGTCTCGTCATCGCCCGTTGCTCCGTGGACTACGCGGGCCGGCTCACCGCCCACCTGCCCTCCGCTCCCCGTCTGATCCTGGTGAAGGCGGACGGCAGCGTCTCGATCCACGCCGACGACCGGGCGTACAAACCGCTCAACTGGATGTCCCCGCCGTGCACCTTGAAGGAGGGCTCCGGCGACGACCAGGGCACCTGGACCGTGGTGAACAAGGCGGGCGAGAAACTGATCATCACGATGGAGGAGATCCTCCACGACTCCTCGCACGAGCTCGGTGTCGATCCCGGCCTGATCAAGGACGGTGTGGAGGCGCACCTCCAGGAGCTGCTCGCCGACCGGATCGAGATCCTGGGCGAGGGTTACACCCTGATCCGCCGCGAATACCCCACCGCCATCGGCCCCGTGGACATCCTCTGCCGGGACTCCGAGGGCGCGACCGTGGCCGTGGAACTCAAGCGGCGCGGTGACATCGACGGGGTCGAGCAGCTCACCCGTTACCTGGAACTGCTCAACCGCGATCCCCATCTGGCGCCGGTGCGCGGCATCTTCGCGGCGCAGGAGATCAAGCCGCAGGCGCGGGTGCTCGCCACGGACCGCAAGATCGGCTGCGTGGTCCTGGACTACGACGCGATGCGCGGTATCGAGGACGACAAGCTGCGGCTGTTCTGATTTCCGGCCGGCCCGAGCCGGCTGCCGACGACCGGACGGCCTGATCGACAAGCCGTCCGGTTTTCGATGTTTCGGGCGAAGCCGCGTGTCCGGAAAACGTCACATCGTCCGGAAATCGACCGCTCAGGCTCCGTCCGGTGTGGCCGTCGCGGTACCGGGGCTTCCCCAGGGGCTCGCCTCGGCTGTTCCCGAGGCACTGGCCGAGGCTTCTCCCCCGCCGCTCTCGCCGCCTCCGGCTCCGCCGTCTCCGCCCTCGGTCGGCTCGCCGGTGGACGTGCCCGTGGGCGTCGGCGTGGGGGGCTCGCTGTCGTCCCCGGTGGGCGTGGGGTCCGGGCTGGTGCTCGCGGAGCCCGTGGGTGAGGACGTGGACGAGGAGGAGCCGCCGGCCGGCGGCTTCGTCGCCGTGCTGCCGCTGTCCGTCGCGGTGGGCGAGGTGGTGCCCGGGGCCGGGCTCTGCGCCGTGCCGCTGCTGCTGCCGGGAGAGGGTGTGCCGGTGGCGTCCGGGGCGGGCGTGCCGGACGGGCCGGGCTGGACGGAGGCGCTGCCGGTCGGTGCGGAGCCGCCGCCCGCGCCGTCGTCCTCGGCCGGGGTGCCCTCGGACGGGACCGTGCTCTCCTCGTCGCCCTCCTCGGCGGAGTGGCCGGGGGTGACGCTCCGGTTGCCCGTCTCCTCGCTGCCCGCGGCGGCGCCGAGCGTCACGACGGTACCGAGCACCGCGACCAGCAGCGCTCCCGCGCCCACGGCCACCAGGTTGCGCCGGGCCCCGTCGACGACGGTCCGGCCCAGGGCCTTCACGCCGGCGGAGCGCCCGCCCTTGCCCGGTACCGGTACCGCCCGGGTCACCGGCACCAGCTCGTCCACCACCAGCGTCTGCCGCGGCAGGGCGGGCAACGGGGTCAGGGCCGGCAGGACTTCGGTCGCGGCGCCGTCGCCGCGGGCGCCCGCGGCGGATTCCGCCGGGGTCCCGGCCGACATCGCCCCGGGCAGCAGCGCGCCGGACCGGTCGGTGACCAGGGCGAGCGCACGGCGGCCGGCCACGGCACCGGACCGGTCGGCGAGCGCGCCGCGCAGGCCGATCGACGCCTCCAGCTCCGCCCGCGCCCGGTCCAGGTGCCCGGAACAGAGCGCGAGGATGCCCAACTCGTGGTGGAAATAGGCTTCTTCGGCCACCTCGCCGCCCAGCCGGGACGCCTCCTGGCCGACCCGCAGCGCCCTCTCCCAGGCTCCCCAGTGCAGGGCGGCGGCGAAGGCGGGGCCCGCGCTCCGGGCGAGCCGGACGACGGCCGGGGCCGCCTCCGGGCTACCGCCGGGGAGCAGGGCCGCCATCGCCGCGAGTACGGCGTCGGCTTCGGCGACCGCGCGCGCGGGGCTGACCGAGGGGTGCTTGACCCACCAGGCGTAGTGGTCGGCGACGGTACGGGCGCGGTCCTCGGCGCCCTCGGCGTAGCCGCCCAGCTCCAGCTGGAGCTGGACCCCGGCGGCGAGCCGGTAGCGGGATCCGGCCGGCGAGAGGAGCCCGACGCCGGCGAGTTCGCCGAGCGCGGCGTCGGCGTGGGTGTGCCCGATCAGCGCCGGGAGGTGGGCCTGGTGCGGCACCTCGCCGCCGAGCGCGACGGCGAACCGCAGGGCTTCCCGGGCGGCCTCGCTGAGCCGGGAGGCCAGCAGCAGGGCGGGCGCGGCAGCCTCGCCGATACTGGGCAGCGGCACCTCGTCGTCCAGGACCGGAACGAGGGGGACGGGCGGGGCGCCCGCGGGACGCTCCTCGAACGCGCCGTACTCGTCGAAGTCGTCCGGGATCTCCCGGAGCTGGTCGCGCTGGCGCAGCAGGGCGCCCGCCTGGACGAACCTCAGCGGGAGCCCCTCGGACTCGAACCAGAGGTCGCCCGACCAGTTCGACTCCTCGTCGGTGAGCGGCCGTCCGGCCACCCGGCCCAGCAGGTCGGTCGCGGCGGCGCGGCTCAGTCCGGCGAGGGTGACCTCGTCGAGTTCGGCGTCCGCGGCCACGTCGGGGGTGGTCCCGAAGAGGAAGGCGCACTCCGGCGTGGCTTCGAGGAGTTCGTCCAGGGCGGCGCCGTCGAACTCCAGGTCGTCCACGACGACGACCGCGCCGATCCCGGAGAGCGCGCCCAGCAGTTCCTCGCGCTCGGGGCGGTACAGCGTGGCGTCGTACACGGTCTCGTAGAGCGCGTACAGCAGGTCGGGGGCGGTGCGCCGGTGGCCGGAGAGCCGGACGACACCGTCGGGCGCGAGTTCGGCGCACTCCGCCGCGACGGCCTCCAGCAAGGCGGTGCGACCGGAGCCGGCCGGGCCGCTGAGCCGGGCCGAACGGCCCCTGGTGAGCAGGCGTACGAGCCGTCCGCGCTCTTCCTGACGTTCCAGCAGCGGAAGTTGCGGGGCGGGCGGGCCCGGCGGTACGGGGGGTTCCGCCGCACGCTCGCGGGCCGCGCGCTCCTCCGCGGTCCGCCGGACCGGCGTCTCGGGCCGCACTCCGGGCGGGCAGGGTTCGGCCTCGCTGCCGTCCACGGGGTTGACCGTGATCCGGAGGTCGCCGGATATGAGTCGCACGACGCGGACCTTGGCCCCCGCCTGCGGTACGAGTTCGTTCGGCAGGGCGTCGCGGGACGGCCGGCGCCGGGCGGGCACCTCGCCGTTCCGCTCGGCGTCGTGACCGCCGTACTGCTCAGGGTCCCGTGCTGTCGGGTTCATGGTCCAAGTCCCCCAGACGCGTCGCGCTGCTGCCCGTCCGGCGCGCACGTGCCGCTGTTGCTCGTGGGTGTCCGTCCGCGGTTTCGGTCGATCGACGGACGGCCGAACCCTAAACCTTCGTGCGCTCCGTCGCGTCGGCGGGGGTGGACGGGGCCCGGGACATCACGTTCTCAGATGTATTGCCCGGTTCGGTCGGTGGTCATGCCGGACACCACCCGGCGTCCTCCGCCGTGCGACGGTCACGGCGGAGGCCCCCGGAGGCCTGCCGTACACCCGGGCGAGGGGCGTTCACGTTTCTCTCGTCCGTCACTTCAACCTTTCGCGGGTCTCCCGCCTCAGTAATCGGTGAAGGGCGGGTGGGACCGAGACCCACCGCGGACGTCCACGGACGACGGAGGCAGTCACTGTGACAACGACAGAGACAACGGCAACGGCAGCGACGGCGACGACGGCAGCGACGGCAGCGACGGCAGCGACGGCAGCGACGGCGGCGACGGCGACACGGTGGCGCAGCGCACCGGCCGTGCTGGCGGTGGCAGGAATGCTGCCGGCCGGGGGCTCTCTCCCTACCGGGGCTCTCCGGGCCGCGAGCTCCGGAGAACCGGCGTGCGAGTCAGGAGACTTGACGGCGCAGGGAGCGCGTCTCGCGTCCGCGCCCGCTCTTCGGTACGCCCTCAGACCCTCGGCAGGGCTTCGGCGGCGATCCCGCCCTCGATGGCGAGGATGCGGTGGAGACGGGTCGCCACCAGCAGGCGCTGCATCTGCGGAGGTACGCCGCGCAGCACCAGGCGGCGTCCGGCACGGCCCGCCCTGCGGTGCACTCCCATGATCACGCCGAGCCCGGTGGCGTCCCAGGAGTCCAGTTCGGTCAGATCGAGCACGAGGTCACCGACGCCGTCGTCGACGGCGGCGTGCAGAGCCGTACGGGCGTCCGCCGCGCTTCGGACGTCGAGGCGGCCCCCGACGACCAGCTCGGCATGGTCGCCCCTGATGTGCATATGCGCTCCCCGTATCGCTTCGTACAGAAGTCCGTGTGGCTGCCCGCTTCTGTCACAAGTGACTGTGTCAGGAGCGGGGAAGTTGCCGCTTGTGAGCGAACCGATACCGAATTCACCCTGTGGGGTGATGCCGGTCCGCTGCTCCGGCACCGTTTCTGGTCCGGCTTCCCCTGGGGCCGGGTACGACCCCCTCGTGTTCCCGGGCGACCGGGGCCCGGCCGACGGCGCGGCCCGGGGCCCCGGGGAACCGGGGTGATGATCAGTAGGTGTAGAAGCCCTGCCCGCTCTTGCGGCCGATGTCACCCGCGTCGACCATCCGGCGCATCGACTCGGGGGCGGCGAACTTCTCGTCCTGCGACTCCGTGTAGATGTTGGAGGTCGCGTGCAGGAGGATGTCGACGCCGGTCAGGTCGGCGGTCGCGAGCGGGCCCATGGCGTGGCCGAAGCCGAGCCTGCAGGCGGTGTCGATGTCCTCGGCGGTCGCGACGCCCGACTCGTGGAGCTTCGCCGCCTCGACCACGAGCGCGGAGATCAGCCGGGTGGTGACGAAGCCCGCCACGTCGCGGTTGACGACGATGCAGGTCTTGCCGACCGACTCGGCGAACTGCCGTGCAGTGTGCAGGGTTTCGTCGCTCGTCTTGTAGCCCCGGACGAGTTCGCAGAGCTGCATCATCGGCACGGGCGAGAAGAAGTGCACGCCGACCACCCGCTCCGGGCGCTTGGTCACCGCCGCGATCTTGGTGATCGGGATGGCGGAGGTGTTGGAGGCGAGGACGGTGTCCTCGCGCACGACCTCGTCGAGGGTGCGGAAGATCTCGTGCTTGACTTCCAGCTTCTCGAACACGGCCTCGACCACGACGTCCACGTCGGCGACGGCGTCCAGATCGGTGGTCGTGGTGATGCGGGCGAGCGCGGCCTCGGCCTCCTCGGCCGACAGCTTGCCCTTGGCGACGAACTTCTCGTACGAGGCCTTCACGGAGTCCAGTCCGCGGGTGAGGGCCTGGTCGGTGACGTCCCGCAGCACGACGTCCCAGCCGGCCTGGGCGGAGACCTGTGCGATACCCGATCCCATGAGTCCGGCCCCGATGACAGCGAGCTTCCCGGCCACGTCACACCCCTTTGGTCTTGTCACCCGTGCGGCAGTTCTGACGCACTCTCTCCGACTGTCCTTCATGTGCTCTCCGGCGGAGATTAGTACCCGTGAGGGGCGGTGTGACCGCTTAGAGATGCGCGTCACGTCTCACATGACGGACATCACACCGGCCGGCGTCAGGCGGCGGCCACCGGGCGGCAGTTGCCGCGTGACCACGGCCACGCGAGGAAGGGCGCCCGGGACGGTGCCGTCCCCTTAGCCTGGTCGCATGGTCAATCTGACGCGCATCTACACCCGTACCGGCGACACCGGCACGACCGCCCTCGGTGACATGAGCCGCACCGCCAAGACCGATCTGCGGATCTCGGCCTACGCGGACGCCAACGAGGCCAACGCGGTCATCGGGACGGCGGTGGCCCTCGGAGAGCTCTCCGAGGACGTGGTGAAGGTCCTCGTCCGGGTGCAGAACGATCTCTTCGACGTGGGCGCCGACCTGTCGACGCCGGTGGTGGCGAACCCGAAGTAC
The DNA here is from genome assembly GCF_026343115.1 of Streptomyces sp. NBC_00102. Taxonomy (GTDB): domain Bacteria; phylum Actinomycetota; class Actinomycetes; order Streptomycetales; family Streptomycetaceae; genus Streptomyces. Next base: position 5,059,314 of record NZ_JAPEMC010000001.1, on the reverse strand, counting down.
CCGCCGCTGCGCGTGGAGCAGAGCTACGTCGACAAGCTGGAGGCCGACTGCGACCGCTTCCTGGAGGAGTTGGAGAAGCTGCGCAGCTTCATCCTTCCGGGTGGCACCCCGGGCGCCGCGCTGCTCCACCAGGCGTGCACGGTCGTCCGGCGCGCGGAGCGCTCGACCTGGGCGGCGCTGGAGGTGCACGGGGACGTGATGAACCCGCTGACGGCGACGTACCTCAACCGCCTGTCCGACCTTCTGTTCATCCTGGCCAGGACCGCGAACAAGGAGGTCGGGGACGTGCTCTGGGTGCCGGGCGGGGACCGCTAGGACATTCGTTCCCCAACCTGCCGGGAGCCGTCGGACACTGCCCGCTACCAGGGCCTGACGGCCTGGCCGGGCAGCGGACGCGGCGGCGGGCGGTGGGCGAGCAGGCGGTCGGCCATGGCGGAGCCGAGGCGGCCGAGGGCGTGCAGGTGATCGTGGTCGCGGCTCATGCCGGCGACCGCGCCCAGGCGGTGGACGAGCCGTTCGCGGGCGGAGACGTAACCCCATTCGAAGTCCTCGACGGCCACCCGGGCGAGCTGGTCGGCCGTGCCGCGGTGGGCCCGCTCGACGAGCGCGTCGCCCTGGATCAGCCAGCCCGCGCACGCGTCGGCGAGGTCGCCCGGCACGTCCTTCCCGGTGAGGTCACGCCAGGTGGTCCGGTAGACCGACTCGGCCTCGGCGAGCGGGTGCCCGGTGACCGACATGGCGCACCAGCAGGTGGGGAAGCCGATGCGGACGTAAGCGAGTTCGACCAGGCCGTTGCCGAGCGCGGCCCGTTCGAAGTCGACGAAGCGGACACCCTCGGCGGTGCGCAGGTCATTGCCCGGGCAAGGGTCGCCGTGCAGCAGTGCGTGGTGGAGCGTGGGGTCCAACCGCTGGAGCAGGTCGTCGAGTTCGCGGTGGACCGCTGACGGTACGGGCACGTCCAGCGCCCGCGCCAGGGCGAGGAAGGACTCCGCGTCGGCGGCCGTGGGCCCCGACCAGGCGGGGAGCGTGCCCGCGTCGGCGGGCCCGGTCAGCGCGTGCAGGCGGGCGAGCGACTCCGCGTATCCGGGCAGCCAGTCGTCCGTCTTACCGAGGTCGTCCACGTGCTCGAGGACCATCACCCGCGCGAGCGGGTCGGCGGCGAGGACCGCCGGGGCCACGGCGGGCCCGACGGCCCGAGCCGCCAGGCGCAGCCCGGCGAGTTCACGTGCGAAGCGCGCGTCCGCGTCGGCGCCCGCGTCCCCGCCGTCGATGATCTGCTTGACGACGACCAGCCGCCGGTCGGTCAGCCTCACCCGCCACACCCGCGAACGGGGGCTGCTGTCCAGCAACTCGGCCCGCTCGGGGACGCCCACGGCGGAAAGCAGCTCTTCGTTCAGGGGAATACGCCTCCGCATGCCGACGAGCGTATCCGGGCTTCACTCGCCGGGAAGAGCTTCCCGGCGCCACGGAAGTCCACCCGGTGGCGGGCCCGTGGCGTGCGACGGAAGCCGTCGCACGCCGCGGAGAGCCGAGTCGGCGGACCGTTCACTCACCCGCCCGGGTCGCATGTGGTGCCACGAAGACGCACGTCAGCGGGGGACGGCCGGCCCCGGACCGGGCCTTCGGAGCCAGGAGGCTTTGGAACCACGAGAGTTGGACCTGTGATCAGCTCCGCTGCCACCCCTCGGGTTCCCCTGGTCCAGACCTCTTGACGATTGGTCCAGACCTTCCTAGTCTCACCGCAACACACTGCGATGGGCGCGCACATGACAAAGCGCATCCAGGGCGGCGCAGGGTCTGCAGTCCACGAACCACCCCCCGTTTGTCGGACCTCACCCGAGGAGCACCGTTGAGCACCGAGACCCCCGAACGCCGGACCAGATTCGGCTGGGCGCTCAGAAGAAGCGCCAGGACCAAGGCGATAGCGGGCTTCTCCGCGCTGTTGCTGCCGATCGCCGCGATGGTCGGCCTCGCCACTCCCGCGTCGGCGGCCACCTCGGCCACCGCCACCTACGTCAAGAAGACCGACTGGGGCACCGGCTTCGAGGGCCAGTGGACCGTGAAGAACACCGGTACCACCGCGCTCTCCTCGTGGACCATCGAGTGGGACTTCCCCTCGGGCACCTCGGTCACCTCCGCCTGGGACGCCACCGTCACCAGCTCCGGCACCCACTGGACCGCCAAGAACCTCGGCTGGAACGGCAGCATCGCCGCCGGCGCGAGCGTCAGCTTCGGCTTCAACGGCGCGGGCGCCGGCTCCCCCACGGGCTGCAAGCTCAACGGCGCCTCCTGTGACGGCGGTACGACGGTCCCGGGCAACAGCGCCCCGTCCGCCCCTGGCACCCCCACCGCGAGCGCCATCACCAACACCTCGGCGAAGCTCAGCTGGACCGCCGCCACCGACGACTCGGGCATCAAGAACTACGACGTGCTGCGCGACGGGGCAAAGGTCGCCACCGTCACCACCACGACGTACACCGACAGCGCACTGACCGCCGGCACCAGCTACTCGTACTCCGTGCAGGCGCGGGACACCTCCGACGTGACGGGCCCGGTCTCCGGCGCCGTGAGCGTCACCACCACCGGCGGTGGCACCACCACCCCGCCCACCACGGGCAGCAAGATCAACCTCGGCTACTTCACCGAGTGGGGCGTCTACGGCCGCAACTACCACGTGAAGAACCTGGTCACCTCGGGCTCCGCCGAGCAGATCACGCACATCAACTACGCCTTCGGCAACGTCACCAACGGCCAGTGCGCCATCGGCGACTCCTACGCCGACTACGACAAGGCGTACACCGCCGACCAGGCCGTCGACGGGGTCGCCGACACGTGGGACCAGCCGCTGCGCGGCAACTTCAACCAGCTCCGCAAGCTGAAGGCCAAGTACCCGAACATCAAGGTCCTCTGGTCCTTCGGCGGCTGGACCTGGTCCGGCGGCTTCGCCCAGGCGGCGCAGAACCCGGCCGCGTTCGCCCAGTCCTGCTACAACCTGGTCGAGGACCCGCGCTGGGCCGATGTCTTCGACGGCATCGACATCGACTGGGAGTACCCCAACGGCTGCGGCCTGACCTGTGACACCAGCGGCCCGGCGGCCCTGAAGAACCTCACCTCCGCGCTGCGCAACAAGTTCGGTTCCTCCGCCCTGGTCACCGCCGCCATCACGGCGGACGGCTCCACCGGCGGCAAGATCGACGCGGCCGACTACGCGGGCGCCTCGGCGAACCTCAACTGGTACAACGTCATGACGTACGACTTCTTCGGCGCCTGGGCGAACACCGGCCCGACGGCCCCGCACTCGCCGCTGACCTCGTACACCGGCATCCCGACGGCCGGCTTCACCAGCGCCGACGCGATCGCCAAGCTCAAGGCCCAGGGCGTCCCGGCGTCCAAGCTGCTCCTCGGCATCGGCTTCTACGGACGCGGCTGGACCGGCGTCACCCAGGACGCGCCCGGCGGCACCGCCACCGGCGCGGCGGCCGGCACCTACGAGGCGGGCATCGAGGACTACAAGGTCCTGAAGACCAGCTGCCCGGCCACCGGCACCATCGCCGGCACGGCCTACGGCCACTGCGGCACCAACTGGTGGAGCTACGACACCCCGTCCACCATCGCCTCCAAGATGGCGTGGGCGAAGAACCAGGGCCTGGGCGGCGCGTTCTTCTGGGAGTTCAGCGGCGACACCACCAACGGTGAGCTCGTGAAGGCGATGGGCAGCAACCTCAAGTAGCCCTCCCCGGGGCCCCGCCCCGAAAGCACCACCCCCGAAAGCGCCGGGGAGACAGGTCCGCCCCCTGTCTCCCCGGTCTTTCGTCGTTCCGGGGCACGGGAGCGGGCGCAGCGGAGTACGGCACGGGAACGGGGCGCCGTGGGGTACGGCACGGGAGCGGGCGCCGTGAAGTACGCACACGGATACGGGCGGGCAGGGGACGCGAGGCACCCCCGGACACCCGTACGGGGACGAGGGCGGGGACGGGGACGGGGCCGCCGTACCGTGCGGAGTCCGTCGCGCACCCGCGGACCGCACCCCGGACACGGAGAAGGCCGGGGAGGCATCACCCGGCCGTGCCCGGGACGGGTCCCGGGGTCGTACGTCTGTGGCTGCGGCCCCACCGTGGGGCACACGGCCCCGGGCGGCGTACCGGCTACGCCACGTTCACCCGCTGGCCGGGCGGCGCCGCCTCCAGCCAGGCGAGGAATCCCGTCAGCGCGTCCTCGCTCATCGCCAGCTCCAGGCGGATCCCCCGCAGGAGACAGCCGAGCACGACGGAGTCGGAGAGCAGCGCGAGCTCCTCCTCGCCCTCGGGGAGCCTGCGGTCGACCACCTCGATGGCACCGCGCTCCAGGGCACGACGTGGACGCGGGGAGTAGGAGAACACCCGGAACCAGTCGACACGGTCGCCGCTGTAGCGGGCGACTCCGTAGACCCAGCCTTTGCCGGTGGGGTCGGGTTCCGTGGAGATGTCCCAGCGCAGACTGCAGTCGAAGGTCCCGCCCGAGCGCTGGATGAGCCGCCGGCGCAGACCGAAGACGAAGAGTCCCACCAGGATCAGGACGAGGACGATTCCGCCCACCCACAACGCGAGGACCATCTCCACCGACCTCCTCGCATCGTCGAGTAACCAGAAAACGAACCGCACCCGCATCGCCTCAGCCGCGACACGGTCTGGATGATTCCAGCTCGGGCCGCGGCTGAGTAAAAACCTCTGCCGTCAGGAGCGCTGACGCCCCTTCCGGGTCACACTGCCGGTCACGGCACTAGTGCGCCGACACCGCTCGCAGTCGTACGTCCGCGCGCCGCTCGGCGGCGGCGTCCGTGTCCGACTTCGCTCGCTCCAACGCGCGCTCGGCGCGCTGGACGTCGATCTCGTCGGCAAGCTCGGCGATCTCGGCCAGCAGCGACAGCTTGTCGTCCGCGAACGAGATGAATCCACCGTGCACGGCGGCGACGACGGTGCCGCCGTCGCTCGTGCGGATGGTCACCGGGCCCGATTCCAGCACACCCAGAAGCGGCTGGTGACCGGGCATGACGCCGATGTCGCCGGACGTGGTGCGCGCGACGACCAGGGTGGCCTCGCCGGACCAGACACTGCGGTCCGCGGCGACCAGCTCGACATGCAGCTCAGCAGCCAAGGGTGGCTCCTCGGGTCACCACCCGGCAGCAGCTGCCGGGTGTTGGGTCAATTCTACGGGGCGTGGTGAGGGGGGCGGGACACACCCACCCCCCTCGGTGAGCCGGAGGCTCAGGAGACGCCGAGCTCCTTGGCGTTGGCCTTGAGGTCCTCAATGCCACCGCACATGAAGAACGCCTGCTCGGGGAAGTGGTCGTACTCCCCGTCACAGATGGAGTTGAACGCCGCGATCGACTCGTCGAGCGGAACGTCCGAACCGTCCAGGCCGGTGAACTGCTTGGCGGCGTGGGTGTTCTGCGACAGGAAGCGCTCGACGCGACGGGCACGGTGGACGACGAGCTTGTCCTCTTCGCCCAGCTCGTCGATACCGAGGATCGCGATGATGTCCTGGAGGTCCTTGTACTTCTGCAGGATCCCCTTGACGCGGCTGGCCGTGTCGTAGTGGTCCTGCGCGATGTAACGCGGGTCCAGGATGCGGGACGTGGAGTCCAGCGGGTCCACGGCCGGGTAGATGCCCTTCTCGGAGATCGGACGGGAGAGAACCGTCGTCGCGTCGAGGTGGGCGAACGTGGTGGCCGGGGCCGGGTCGGTCAGGTCGTCCGCGGGGACGTAGATCGCCTGCATCGAGGTGATCGAGTGACCACGCGTCGAGGTGATGCGCTCCTGGAGCACACCCATCTCGTCGGCCAGGGTCGGCTGGTAACCCACTGCGGACGGCATGCGGCCGAGCAGCGTGGAGACCTCGGAACCGGCCTGCGTGAAGCGGAAGATGTTGTCGATGAAGAGCAGCACGTCCTGCTTCTGCACATCGCGGAAGTACTCCGCCATGGTCAGGGCGGACAGCGCGACCCGCAGACGGGTGCCCGGCGGCTCGTCCATCTGGCCGAAGACCAGCGCGGTCTTGTCCAGGACGCCCGAGTCGGTCATCTCGTCGATGAGGTCGTTGCCCTCACGGGTGCGCTCGCCGACACCGGCGAACACCGACACACCGTCGTGCAGCTTCGCCACACGCATGATCATTTCCTGGATGAGGACCGTCTTGCCGACGCCCGCACCACCGAACAGACCGATCTTGCCGCCCTTGACGTACGGGGTCAGCAGGTCGACGACCTTCAGGCCGGTCTCGAACATCTCGGTCTTGGACTCGAGCTGGTCGAAGGCCGGGGCCTTGCGGTGGATCGGCCAGCGCTCGGTGATCTGCGCCTCGGCCTCCGGCTCGTTCAGGATCTGACCGAGGGTGTTGAAGACCTTGCCCTTGGTGATGTCGCCGACGGGAACGGTGATGCCCGCGCCCGTGTCGGTCACCGGGGCCTGGCGGACCAGACCGTCGGTCGGCTGCATCGAGATCGCGCGGACCACGCCGTCACCCAGGTGCTGGGCGACTTCGAGGGTCAGCGTCTTGCGCGCGCCGGCCTCGGCCGGGTCGTCGACCTCGACGTGCAGCGCGTTGTAGATGTCCGGCATCGCGTCGACGGGGAACTCCACGTCGACGACCGGGCCGATCACCCGGGCGACGCGGCCCGTGGCAACGGCCGTCTCAACTGTGGTCGTCATTACTTGTCACTCCCCGCGGTCGCGTCGGCCAGCGCACTGGCACCACCGACGATCTCGCTGATTTCCTGGGTGATTTCGGCCTGGCGGGCCGCGTTGGCAAGCCGGGAGAGGCTCTTGATGAGATCCCCGGCGTTGTCGGTCGCCGACTTCATCGCGCGGCGGCGGGCAGCGTGCTCGGAAGCAGCGGCCTGCAGCAGCGCGTTGTAGATGCGGCTCTCGACGTAGCGCGGCAGAAGGGCGTCGAGGACGTCCTCAGCCGACGGCTCGAAGTCGAACAGGGGAAGGATCTCCCCCTTCGTGCCGTTCTCTTCCGCGACCTGGTCGAGGGAGAGCGGCAGCATCCGGCCTTCGATGGCGTTCTGCGTCATCATCGACACGAATTCCGTGAAGACGATGTGCAGTTCGTCGACACCGCCCTCGGCCGAGTCCTTGGTGATGGCCTCGATGAGGGGGGCGGCGACCGCCTTGGCGTCCGCGTACGACGGGTTGTCGGTGAAGCCCGTCCAGGACTCCGCGACCGTCCGCTCACGGAAGCCGTAGTACGCGACACCCTTGCGGCCGACGATGTAGGTGTCGACCTCCTTGCCCTCCGCGCCAAGACGCTCCCGGAGGCGCTCCGCCGCCTTGATGGCGTTGGAGGAGTAGCCGCCGGCCAGACCGCGGTCGCTCGTGAGGAGCAGGACCGCGGCCCGGGCCGGAGCCTCGGCCTCGGTGGTGAGCGGGTGCTTGGTGGTGGAGCCGGTCGCCACCGCGGTCACCGCGCGGGTGAGCTCGGTGGCGTACGGCAGCGACGCCGCCACCTTGCGCTGCGCCTTGACGATGCGCGAGGCGGCGATCATCTCCATCGCCTTGGTGATCTTCTTGGTCGCGGTGACGGCTTGGATGCGGCGCTTGTAAACGCGAAGCTGAGCGCCCATCGATCAGCCCTCGCCCAGAAGCTTGCCGTCCGAGGTCTCGAACTGCTGCTTGAACGCGGCAATGGCGTCAGCGATCGACTGCAGCGTGTCGTCCGACATCTTGCCGCCCTCGACGATGCTGGTCAGGAGGTCCTTGCGCTCGCGGCGCAGGTAGTCCAGCAGCTCGCTCTCGAAGCGACGGATGTCCTCGACCGGGACGTCGTCCATCTTGCCGGTGGTGCCGGCCCAGACGGAGACGACCTGCTCCTCGACGGGGTACGGGGCGTACTGCGGCTGCTTCAGCAGCTCGACCATGCGCTTACCGCGCTCCAGCGACGCCTTGGAGGCCGCGTCCAGGTCGGAACCGAAGGCGGCGAACGCCTCCAGCTCGCGGTACTGGGCGAGGTCCACGCGCAGTCGGCCGGAAACCTGCTTCATGGCCTTGTGCTGGGCGGAGCCACCGACTCGGGAGACCGAGATACCGACGTTGAGCGCCGGACGCTGACCCGCGTTGAACAGGTCGGACTCCAGGAAGCACTGGCCGTCGGTGATGGAGATGACGTTGGTCGGGATGAACGCCGACACGTCGTTCGCCTTGGTCTCGACGATCGGCAGACCGGTCATCGAACCGGCACCCATCTCGTCGGAGAGCTTGGCGCAGCGCTCCAGCAGACGCGAGTGCAAGTAGAAGACGTCGCCCGGGTAGGCCTCGCGGCCCGGCGGACGGCGCAGCAGAAGCGACACGGCGCGGTAGGCGTCGGCCTGCTTCGAAAGGTCGTCGAAGACGATCAGGACGTGCTTGCCCTGGTACATCCAGTGCTGACCGATGGCCGAACCGGTGTACGGCGCCAGGTACTTGAAGCCGGCCGGGTCGGACGCCGGGGCGGCGACGATGGTCGTGTACTCCAGCGCGCCGGCCTCTTCGAGGGCACCGCGCACCGAGGCGATGGTGGAGCCCTTCTGACCGATGGCGACGTAGATGCAGCGCACCTGCTTGTTCACGTCGCCCGAGCGCCAGTTGTCGCGCTGGTTGATGATCGTGTCGACGGCCAGAGCGGTCTTACCCGTCTGACGGTCGCCGATGATCAGCTGACGCTGGCCGCGGCCGATCGGCACCATCGCGTCGACGGCCTTGTAGCCGGTCTGCATGGGCTCGTGGACCGACTTGCGGACCATGACGCCCGGGGCCTGCAGCTCGAGGGCGCGTCGGCCTTCGGTCGCGATCTCGCCGAGACCGTCGATCGGGTTGCCGAGCGGGTCGACGACGCGGCCGAGGTAGCCCTCGCCGACGCCGACGGAGAGCACCTCACCGGTGCGCTGCACCGGCTGGCCCTCCTCGATTCCGCTGAACTCGCCGAGGACGATCGCACCGATCTCGCGCTCTTCGAGGTTGAGGGCGAGACCGAGGGTGCCGTCCTCGAACTTCAGCAGCTCGTTCGCCATGGCGGAGGGCAGGCCCTCCACCTTCGCGATGCCGTCGCCGGCAACGCTGACCGTACCGACCTCCTCGCGCGAGGCCGCGTCCGGCTGGTACGACTGGACAAAGTTCTCCAGTGCGTCCCGGATCTCCTCCGGCCGGATCGTGAGCTCCGCCATCTGGGTTCCCTGCTCTCCTTGTTGGGCCCGAAGTTTCTTAAGGGGGTCTGGGGGCCGACCCCCAGGAATCTTCTGCAGTTTCTGCACGGCCCAACCGGGCCGCAGGTGTTGCTCGTTCAGTTAAAGCGAAGGCTGGCGTCAGCCGGCCATGCGACGGGTCGCCTCGTCGAGGCGGTCCGCGATGGTGCCGTTGATGACCTCGTCACCGACGCGCACCGAAACTCCGCCGAGGACCTCGGGGTCCACGTCCAGGTTCAGGTGCATCTGCCGGCCGTAGATCTTCGCCAGCGCCGCGCCGAGGCGCTGCTTCTGCACGTCGGTGAGCGGCACCGCGGAGGTGACGATCGCGACCGTGCGGTCCCGGCGGTCCGCGGCGAGCTTGGACAGGGATTCGAGTCCCGCCTCCAGGCTACGTCCACGGGGCTGGGTGACCAGGCGCGTCACGAGACGCTCGGTGACCGGCCGGCTCTTGCCGCCCAGGAGGCTGCGCAGCAGCGCGCCCTTGGCGGCGCTGGTCGCCGTCCGGCTGGTGAGCGCGGAACGCAGCGCCGTGTCGGAGGAGACGATCCGGCCGAACCGGAACAGCTCGTCCTCGACGTCGTCGAGCGCGCCCGACCGCTGGGCCGCGGTCAGGTCGGCGATGCTCGCCAGTTCCTCGACCGAGTCCACCAGGTCACGCGACTGCGACCAGCGGGAACGGACCATGCCGGAGACCAGGTCCACGGCTTCGCCGCTCACCTGACCGCCGAGCAGCCGTGCCGCCAGCTCCGCCTTCGCCTGGCCGCTCTGCGACGGGTCGGTGAGAACCCGGCGCAGGGAGACCTCACGCTGCAGCAGCGCGGTGACCGAGGCCAGCTCGTCGGCGAGCTTCGACGCGTCGACCGACGTGCTGTCGGTCAGCGCGTCGAGACGCTCACGTGCGGCAGCCAGTGCCTCGCGGCTCGCGCTGTTCATCGGACGGCCTCGGCCTTCGCCTCGAGCTCGTCGAGGAACCGGTCGACGGTGCCGCTCTGCCGGGCGTGGTCCTCGAGGGACTCGCCGACGAGCTTGCCGGCCAGGTCGGTGGCGAGCTTGCCCACGTCCTGGCGGAGCGCGGCGGACGCCGCCTTGCGGTCGGCCTCGATCTGGGCGTGACCGGCAGCGATGATTTCCTCGCGCTGCCGCTGTCCTTCCGCCTTCATCTCCTGGATGATGACGGCACCCTGCTCCTGCGCCTCCTGGCGCAGTCGAGCGGCCTCGTGACGCGCTTCGGCGAGCTGAGCCTTGTACTGCTCAAGAACGCTCTGCGCCTCGGTCTGGGCCGCATCGGCCTTCTCGATACCGCCTTCGATGGCCTCACGACGCTCGTCCAGAACCTTGTTGATGTTCGGGAGGAGCTTCTTGGCGAGGAAGCCGAAGACGATGACGAAGGCGATGAGGCCGATGACGAGCTCGGGAATCGGCGGGATGAGGGGGTTTTCCGCCTCAGCCGCGACCGTAAGCAGCTGGCTCATATCAGTGCCTTTCGTCGGTATGGACTAGTCGCGGTTCGTCTAGTAGACGAACGGCATGACCAGACCGATGAGGGCGAGCGCCTCACAGAAGGCGAAGCCGAGGATCTGGTTGGCGCGGATCAGACCGGCAGCCTCGGGCTGACGGGCGAGAGCCTGGGTGCCGTTACCGAAGATGATGCCGACGCCGACGCCGGGGCCGATGGCAGCAAGGCCGTAACCGACGGAGCCGAGGTCACCAGTGACGGCAGCAAGGGTCTGGGACATGCCAGTTCTTCCTTCTCTTAACGGACCGGTGGGGGTTGGCCACCGGACGAATATGGTCGATCGAGGGGGCTCGGATCAGTGGTGCTTGGCGAGCGCGCCCTGGATGAAGGTGCAGGTCAGCAGGACGAAGACGTATGCCTGCACGGCCTGGATGAAGAGCTCGAAGGCGGTCATCACGATGACCATCACGAACGAGACGCCGGCGTAGGCGATCCCGATGCCGTTGAGCAGGTACCAGCTGGCGATCGTGAAGAGCAGCAGCAGCGTGTGGCCCGCGAACATGTTCGCGAAGAGTCGCACGGCGTGCGTGAACGGACGCACCAGCAGGTTGGAGAAGAGCTCGATGAAGGCGGCGAGGTAGGCCACCGGACCGAGGGACTTGTCGAAGCCGGTGAAGTTCTTGAAGGCTCCGACGAACCCGTGCTTCTTGAAGGTCAGACCGACCCACAGCACGTAGACGATCGCGGCGAGTACCGCGGGGTACGCGATGATCGACGTGACCGGGAACTGGGCGACCGGGATGATCGACCAGAGGTTCATCATCCACACGAAGAAGAACAGCGAGACGACGAGCGGGACGTACTTCTCGCCCTCGCGCTTGCCGATGGTCTCGTGCACGACACCGCGGCGGATGAAGTCGTAGCCCATCTCGGCGACGGACTGCACCTTGCCGGGGACGATCTTGGGCTTGTTGAACGCGGCCCAGAAGAAACCGACGATGATGACCGAGCCAAGCAGGGCCAGCAGCATCGGCTTGTTGAAGTACAGGTTGCTGTCCGCGTCGCCCCAGAGGGGTTCGAACAGGAACGAGTGCAGGCCGGGTGCCGGGAAACCACAACCGTCAAAGATGTGGCAATCGGTCTCGAAGGCGAGCACCTGTGTCGGGTCAGCACTCACCGCGGGCTCCTTCAGCGTGGCGCATAGGTACGGCAACCTCGTTGTGTCGGCGCGGCGCGCAGCCGCGGTTCGGCACTGGACTGGTGTTTCGGATGTGAGAGCGGCAGTCAGGCATGTGAGCCTCGCGATCGGGCAGGCGTCAGCTCACATGCCCGCGCCCGCAGTGCCGCAGTTGGAACCGGACGATAGCAGGGTCCGGAACGGGCGTTTATTCCGCCCCTACCCTTCACGTCGGGGAGCCGGTCTTTTCGGGCTTTTCAGCCTTGCTGGACTCGGGTTCGACGTAGAGGATCTTGGCCTTCATGTGCGCCCGTGCCTGAGCACCGATCCATACGAGGGTGAGCGCGACCAGCGAGATCGCGAACGCCTTCGGGTTGAACATGGTCGTGTTCTTGAACGCGGCGACGAAGATGAACACCAGCAGAAGCTGCGCGGTGTACAGCATCAACCCCATGGCCTGGAACAGGTGCGGGAGAGACCGGGCGGTCCGCTGCAGGACGACGAGCCCGATCCCCATGAAGAGGATCACGACCAGCGTCCCGACGAGCGCACCGAGGGCTCCCTTGCCACCGGCGACTCCCGCACCGATGGCTACGGCGACTGCGCCGGCGGCAGCGGTGGGCAGGGCGGTGTGGAGGAGGGTCCGGGCGTCGTTGGTCGGCATGGCGGCAGCTCCGCTTGCTTGGGGTGGGCAAAAGGTGTCGTCATGGACGAGCGTAGGCCCGGTCCGAGTCGATGCCTGAGGCCAATGGACCGACGTACTGGGGTCCTTCGGCTCTGTCACCGGGTCTCGTGAACGGTATCACAAACTATTTGATGAGGTCTTTACCTCAAACGTGTGCCAACTGTCACACGTGAGGACTACTTGCCTGCGTGGCGCCGGGACAGCCTGACGACTTGTCTGATAGAGGCGACAACGTCCGAAAGGTCAGCGCGAAGAATTGGCTCTGCGCCGATCGGAGAAGCGCGAACGAGTGCCGATCGCAGTCGCTCCGTTGACGCCGGAGACTCCCACCGCGACCGGCGGGCGGTCGGCATCCTCGTCCGCGAGGTGCGAACCGTGCGCCTCGGGGGCGGTCGCCCCGTCCTCGGGGAGCGCCGCCACGGCCGCTCCGGAAGCCGTCTCGGAGAGCGCCTCGGAGAGCTCCGGCCGGCGGCGGCGCCGGTAGCGGGGCGGCACCAGGGAGTTGGCCCAGCGCGGGGCGCGCGGGGTGAAGCGCGGCAGCAGGAGCAGCACCAGGCCGACGGCGCTCAGGAAGACGATCGCGAGCACGATCCACATCGAGGCCGAGTGCACCGAGTACCCGACCGCGCCGAACGCGATCAGCGCCGACCAGAAGTACATGATCAGCACGGACCTGCTGTGCGAGTGGCCGATCTCCAGCAGCCGGTGGTGCAGGTGGCCGCGGTCGGCGGCGAACGGTGACTGCCCGTTCCAGGTACGCCGCACGATCGCGAGCACCAGGTCGGCGGCGGGGATCGCGATGATCGTCAGCGGCAGCAGCAGCGGAATGAAGACCGGCAGCATCGCGTGGGTGGCCTGCCGCTCGCTTCCCTCGAAGAGCTTCATCGCGTCCGGGTCGACCTGTCCGGTCACCGAGATCGCACCGGCGGCGAGCACCAGTCCGATGAGCATCGAGCCGGAGTCCCCCATGAAGATCCGGGCCGGGTGCATGTTGTGCGGCAGGAAGCCCAGGCACATGCCCATGAGGATCGCGGCGAAGAGGGTGGCGGGGGCGGCGGCCTCGATGCCGTACCCGTACCAGAGGCGGTAGGTGTACAGGAAGAACGCGGCGGCGGCGATGCAGACCATGCCGGCCGCGAGGCCGTCCAGGCCGTCGACGAAGTTCACCGCGTTGATCGTGATGACCACCAGGGCGACCGTGAGCAGGGTGCCCTGCCAGGGGGTGAGCGCCACCGTCCCGACGCCGGGGATCGGCAGCCAGAGGATCGTCAGACCCTGGATGACCATGACGGCCGCGGCGATCATCTGGCCGCCGAGCTTGATCAGGGCGTCGATCTCGAACTTGTCGTCCAGGACGCCGATCAGCCAGATCAGCGCCGCCCCGGAGAGCAGCGCCCTCGGCTCGTTGGAGAGCTCGAAGACCCCGCCGAGGTTGAACAGGTGCGAGGCGACGATCAGTCCCGCGCACAGTCCGCCGAACATGGCGATGCCGCCGAGCCGCGGTGTCGGTTCGCGGTGCACGTCGCGCGCGCGGATCGCGGGCATGGCCCCGATCGCGATGGCGAACTTCCGCACCGGTCCGGTCAGCAGATAGGTCACTGCGGCCGCGACACACAGCGTCAGCAGGTAATCACGCACGGGCTGCCCCACAGATTTCGCCGGCCATCTCAGCCCCACACCCTAGCCCCAAGAGTGAGGACACCTGGGCACGGGTGACGGTTCCACAGGTTCCGCCTACCCGTTGCGGAGCGGATACCGCTCGGTGAATCCCCGCACTTCGGCACGGATACGATCATGATCGGCACCGTCCCGGACCCCGTCGGCGAGCAGGACGGCGATCTTGGCCATGTCCGCCTCGTCCATGCCCCGGGTGGTGACCGCGGCCGTGCCCAGCCGGATGCCCCGCCCCTGACCGTCCGCGAGGGCCGCGGAGCCGGCGTGCGGCAGCGGGCAGGAGTCCAGCACCACGCCGGCCGCGGCGAGGCGGTCGCGGGCGGTACGTCCGCCGACGCCCAGCGGCGACGGGTCGGCCAGCACCATGTGGGTGTCGGTGCCGCCGGTCGCCACGTCGAACCCCTCGGCCTCCAGCGCGGCGGCGAGCACCCGGGCGTTGGCGACGACCCGGTGCGCGTACATCGCGAACGCGGGCGTCGCCGCCTCGCCGAACGCGACGGCCTTCGCGGCGATGGTGTTCATCTGCGCCCCGCCCTGGGTGAACGGGAAGACCGCCCGGTCGATCCGTCCGGCCAGTTCCTCCCGGCAGAGCAGCATCCCGCCGCGCGGCCCGCGCAGCACCTTGTGCGTGGTCGAGCAGACCACGTCCGCGTAGGGAACCGGGTTCGGCGCCGCTCCCCCGGCGATCAGCCCCATCGGGTGGGCCGCGTCGACGATCAGGCGGGCGCCCACCTCGTCGGCGATCTCGCGGAAGAGCGCGTAGTCGGGGTGGCGGGGGTAGGAGATCGAGCCGCAGACGATGGCCTTGGGCCGGCGGGCGCGGGCGAGGGCGCGCACCCGGTCGTAGTCGATCAGCCCGGTGCCCGGGTCGACGCCGTACCCGGTGAAGTCGAACCAGCGCCCGGAGAAGTTGCCCGGCGACCCGTGCGTGAGGTGGCCGCCGGAGGCCAGGCCCATGGCGAGTACGGCGTCGCCGGGGCGCAGCAGCGCGGCGTAGGCGGCGAGTACGGCGGAGGAGCCGGAGTGCGGCTGGACGTTGGCGTGTTCGGCACCGAAGAGGGCGGTGGCGCGGGCGGCCGCGATGCGCTCGGCGGCGTCGGCCTGTTCGCAGCCGCCGTGGTGACGGGCGCCGGGGTAACCCTCGGCGTACTTGTGGGCGAGCGGCGAGGAGAGCGCGGCCAGCACGGCGGGCGAGGCGAAGTTCTCGGCGGCGATCAGCTGGAGCGAGCCGGCCTGTCTGCGGGCCTCCTCCCGCAGCACTTCGGCGATCTCCGGGTCGGTCCGGAGCAGCGGGCCGGGGTCTTGCGGCCCGGCGGCGTGCGGAAGGGGTGCTGTGGGGGTGCTGACCGGCATCTGACGGCTCCGGGCCTGAGGAGTGCTGGTGGGGTGGCGTCGGATCCAATGTAGGCCGGTACTCGCCCGTACGCCCGCCGCGAAAGGGCAGGTGGGGCCGGTCGGCGCAAGAGCTGTCACCGCTCGCGCGGGGGCGCCGGCCGGGGCGCGGCTCAGTGGTGCGCGGGTACGCCGGTGAGCGCGGTGACGACCGGGTCGAGCGCCTGGTTGATCTCGTCCCCGATCGAGCGGAAGAAGGTGATCGGGGCGCCGTAGGGGTCGTACACCTCGTCGGCGTCCGCGGTCGGGGCCAGCAGCCAGCCGCGGAGCGCGGCGGCGGCGCGGACCAGCGCGCGGGCACGCTCGACCACGCCCTCGTCGTGGGCGTCCGGCAGGGTGGCCGGGTCTATGGCCCGCACGAGCCGGGTGAACTCCTTCAGGGTGAAGGTGCGCAGTCCGGCGGAGTGGCCCATGGAGATGACCTGCGCGCGGTGGTCGCGGGTCGCGGTGAGCACCAGGTCGGCACGGATCACGTGTTCGTCGAGGAGCTCGCGGCCGACGAAGCCGGTGGCGTCGGCGCCGAAGTCGGCGAGGACGATCTCGGCGTTCGCCTCCATGGGGGCGCCTTCGTGCCCCCAGGTGCCGGCGCTCTCCACGATGAGGCCGCCCTGGAGCGGATCGCCGAGGCGGTCCACCAGGGCATGGCGGGTCAGCCGCTCGGTGATGGGCGAGCGGCAGACGTTGCCGGTGCTGACGTGGAGAATGCGGAAGTGGTCGGTCTGCCCCGCTATGCCACGCCCCTCAGGGGCGGTCAATTGGCCACCTCGAGGTCGGGTACCACCTTGCGCAGTTCCTCGACGGACAGGGCGCCGGCGCGCAGCAGGACCGGGACCTTGCCGGTGACGTCGACGATGGAGGACGGGACGTTGCCCGGGGTGGGTCCGCCGTCGAGGTAGACGGAGACGGAGTCCCCGAGCATCTCCTGGGCGGCGTCGCAGGTCTCCGGCGACGGGTGGCCGGTCAGGTTGGCGCTGGAGACGCCCATCGGGCCGACCTCGTTGAGCAGCTCGATGGCGACCGGGTGCAGCGGCATCCGGACGGCGACGGTGCCGCGGGTGTCGCCGAGGTCCCACTGGAGCGACGGCTGGTGCTTGGCGACGAGGGTGAGGGCGCCGGGCCAGAAGGCGTCGACGAGTTCCCACGCCTGCTCGGAGAAGTCGGTGACCAGGCCGTGCAGCGTGTTCGGGGAGCCGATGAGGACCGGGGTGGGCATGTTGCGCCCGCGGCCCTTGGCGTCCAGCAGGTCCGCGACGGCCTCCGAGGAGAAGGCGTCCGCACCGATCCCGTACACGGTGTCGGTGGGCAGCACGACCAGTTCGCCACGACGTACCGCCGAGGCGGCTTCACGCAGCCCGGTCGTACGGTCGGTCGCGTCGTTGCAGTCGTATCGCCGTGCCATCAGCCGGCCTCCTCGAGCGTGTACGGGTAGGGCTTGTACGGGGGGTGGTGCGGGCACGGGGCCGCGGCGCCGGTCACGGCATGGCCTTGCGGGCGGTGGCGAACCGCGGCCGGTTGTTGAGGTCCGGGTGGTCGGCCGCGTCGGCCCAGCCGCGTTCCTCGGTGAAGATCCAGGGGACCTGGCCGCCCTGGGTGTCGGCGTGCTCGATGACGACGAGGCCGCCGGGGCGGAGCAGGCGGTGCGCGGTGCGCTCGATGCCGCGGATGGTGTCGAGGCCGTCCTCGCCGGAGAAGAGCGCCATCTGCGGGTCGTGGTCGCGGGCCTCGGGAGCGACGTACTCCCACTCGGTGAGCGGGATGTACGGCGGGTTGGAGATCACCAGGTCGACCTGGCCGTCGAGCTCGGGAAGGGCGCTCAGGGCGTCTCCGCGGTGCACGGTGACCCTGGACCCCTCGGCGTTCTTCCTGGTCCACGTCAGGGCGTCCTCGGACAGCTCCACGGCGTGCACGCGGGAGCGCGGCACCTCCTGGGCCATGGCGAGGGCGATGGCGCCGGAGCCGGTGCAGAGGTCGACGATGAGCGGCTCGACGACGTCCATCGCGCGGACCGCGTCTATGGCCCAGCCGACGACCGACTCGGTCTCCGGACGGGGTACGAACACCCCGGGGCCGACCTGGAGCTCCAGGTAGCGGAAGAAGGCGCGGCCGGTGATGTGCTGGAGGGGCTCGCGGTTCTCGCGGCGCGCGATGGTCTCCCAGTAGCGCGCGTCGAAGTCGGCGTCCGGCACCCGGTGCAGTTCGCCCCGCTTGACCCCGTGGACGAAGGCCGCGAGCTCCTCGGCATCGAATCGCGGCGAAGGGACACCGGCGTCGGCCAGCCGCTGGGTGGCCTGGGCCACCTCGGCGAGCAGCAGGTTCATCGCGGATCTCCGTACGGGTTCACGGGCGGGGCGGGCGGGATCAGGCGTTGGCGAGCTTGGCGGCGGAGTCGGCGTCGACGCATGCCTGGATCACCGCGTCGAGGTCCCCGTCGAGGACCTGGTCCAAGTTGTACGCCTTGAAGCCGACGCGGTGGTCCGAGATCCGGTTTTCCGGGAAGTTGTACGTGCGGATCTTCTCGGAGCGGTCGACGGTGCGCACCTGGCTGCGGCGGACGTCGGAGGCTTCCTGCTCGGCGGCTTCCTGGGCGGCTGCGAGCAGCCGGGACCGCAGGATGCGCATGGCCTGCTCCTTGTTCTGGAGCTGGCTCTTCTCGTTCTGGCAGGAGGCGACGACGCCGGTCGGCAGGTGCGTGATGCGGACGGCGGAGTCGGTCGTGTTGACGGACTGGCCGCCGGGGCCGGAGGACCGGTAGACGTCGATGCGCAGGTCGTTGGCGTGGATCTCGACCTCGACCTCCTCGGCCTCGGGGGTCACGAGGACGCCGGCGGCGGAGGTGTGGATGCGGCCCTGGGACTCGGTGGAGGGCACGCGCTGCACGCGGTGCACGCCGCCCTCGTACTTCATCCGGGCCCAGACGCCCTGGCCGGGCTCGGTGGCGCCGTTGCCGCCCTTGGTCTTCACGGCGACCTGGACGTCCTTGTAGCCGCCGAGCTCGGACTCGGTGGAGTCGATGATCTCGGTCTTCCACCCGATGCGCTCGGCGTAGCGGAGGTACATGCGCAGCAGGTCGCCGGCGAAGAGGGCCGACTCGTCGCCGCCCGCGCCCGCCTTGATCTCCAGGAGCACGTCCTTGTCGTCGCTCGGGTCGCGCGGAACGAGAAGGAGGCGCAGGCGCTCGGTGAGCTCCTCGCGCTGCTTCTCCAGCTCCTTGACCTCGGCGGCGAAGTCGGGGTCGTCGGCGGCGAACTCGCGGGCGGTGACGATGTCGTCGCCCGTGCCCTTCCAGGAGCGGTACGTGGCGACGATCGGGGTCAGCTCCGCGTAGCGCTTGTTGAGCTTGCGCGCGTTGGCCTGATCCGCGTGGACCGACGGGTCGGCGAGCTTCTTCTCGAGATCGGTGTGCTCACCGATCAGTTCCTCGACCGCCTCGAACATCTTCGGGCTCCTGGGTGGGGGTGACTTCTACGGGCCTGCTGGAGGGAGGTGCCGGTCGGGTCCACGGGTCCTCCCAGGACCCGACCGGAAAAAACGCCGGTTCCGGCCGCCCCCGTGAGGGCGCCCGAGAACCGGCGCTGTGGCTCGCTACTTGGCGGCGGAGCCTGCACCCTTGCCGAAGCGGGCCTCGAAGCGGGCCACACGGCCGCCGGTGTCGAGGATCTTCTGCTTGCCCGTGTAGAACGGGTGGCACTCGGAGCAGACGTCGGCACGGATGGTGCCGTTGTCGATGGTGCTCCGGGTGGTGAACGACGCGCCACAGGTGCAGCTGACCTGCGTGTCGACGTACGTGGGGTGAATGTCGCGCTTCAAGGTGTCTCCTAGTTTCGGGAGGGCTCCGGGTCGTCCGCGCGGATTGCGCGTCCGTGAACCGGGGCCGACGTACCAGTCTGCCAGGACCGGCCGTATCTCCCAAAACCGGGGTACGAGCCGGTCTATTCCCGGCCGGACCGGTCGAGGCCGCCCCGGGGTGGTGTACCGGGGACCTGCCTCAGTCGACGACGGTGGCCGCGGAGCCCTTGTCGCCGGCCGAGTTCGCGGTGGCGGCGGCCGGTATCGCGGCGTCCGCGCGCAGGGCCTTCCAGACCTCCTGCGCGTCCTTCTCCAGCGGGATCACCCGGTTGGGGTTCGCCGGGTCGTACTGGACGGGCAGGGTGACCATGTCGACGTCGTCCGCGCCGAGGTTCTTGAGCCCGTTGGCGAAGCCGGTGAGCTTGGTCACCGAGGCGAGGTCGGAGTCGGTGGTGATGGCCTTGGTGGCGGTGTTCGCAAGGCCGAACAGCTTGGCGGGGCTGGTGAACACCCCGACCGACTTGACCTGCTCCATCAGTGCCTTCACGAACGCCTGCTGGAGCTGGATGCGGCCGAGGTCGCTGCCGTCGCCGACGCTCTTGCGGGTGCGCACGAGGCCGAGGGCCTGTTCGCCGTCGAGGGTGTGCTTGCCGGGGGCAAGGACGAGATGGCTGCTGGGGTCGTCGATCGCCTCGCTGGTGGTGATCTCGACACCGCCCAGCTGGTCGACGAGCTTCTTGAAGCCGGTGAAGTCGACCTCGACGTAGTGGTCCATGCGGATGCCGGACATCGCCTCCACGGTCTTCACCGCGCAGGCCGGACCGCCCACCTGGTAGGCCGAGTTGAACATCTGGCCGGTGGCCGCGGCCGTCCGCTGCCCGGTGGCGGGGTCGGTGCAGGCGGGCCGGTCGACAAGGGTGTCGCGCGGTATCGAGACGATGCTCGCGGACTTGTGGCCCTTGTTGACGTGCACGACCATCGCGGTGTCCGAACGGGCGGTGCCCTGGTCCGCGCCGTACTCGGAGTTGGCGCCGGAACGGGAGTCCGAGCCGAGCACCAGGATGTCCTCGGAGCCGTTGTCGACGTCGTCGGGGCGGTCGGTGCCGAGGGCGGCGTTGATGTCGACGCCCTTGAGGTTGCCGTCGAGCGCGAAGTACGCGTACGCGAGACCCGAACCGCCGAGGACCACGATCCCCGCGGCCGTCCAGGCCACGATCTTCTTCACCCGGCTCCGGCGGGGCGGCTTTCTGCGCCGTCCGCCGGTGCCGCGTATGCGGCCCGTGCCTCTGCTCTGCTCGCTCATGGGTGTTCCTCGTTCCCGGTTCCGCGCTGCTCCCTGTTCCCCCTGCCGGTGTGGTCCCGGCACGGTCGGGTCGTCTCTCGGATGGACGCCGAAGCACCAAGAAGGGTGGCACGACGCGCTGTGACCACCGTACGGCCGAACGGGTGGCACCAGGACCTGGAGAACTACCGGTGACACCTCGCTCACCTGCGGTTTCGTTCCTCGTACACGCGTGGGAGCACCCCCGGGACGGTCACCCTGAGTGTGGCGAAGGTCTCGGATCGCCTCCGGGCGCGGCCCGTGCACGACGAAACCGCCCCCGCCGCGGGTGCGGCGGGGGCGGTTTCGTTCAACTGCCGTGCGGACGTCAGTCGTTGCCGTTGCCCGGCGACGGCGTCGTCTTCTGGATCTGGAGCAGGAACTCCGCGTTGGACTGGGTCTTCTTCATCCGGTCCAGCAGGAGCTCGATCGCCTGCTGCTGGTCGAGCGCGTGCAGCACCCGGCGCAGCTTCCAGGTGATGGCCAGCTCGTCGCTGCCCAGCAGGATCTCTTCCTTACGGGTGCTGGACGCGTCGACGTCCACCGCCGGGAAGATGCGCTTGTCCGAGAGCTTCCGGTCGAGCTTGAGCTCCATGTTGCCGGTGCCCTTGAACTCCTCGAAGATCACCTCGTCCATGCGCGAGCCGGTCTCGACGAGCGCGGTGGCCAGGATGGTCAGCGAGCCGCCGTCCTCGATGTTGCGCGCGGCGCCGAAGAAGCGCTTCGGGGGGTACAGCGCGGTCGAGTCGACACCACCGGACAGGATGCGGCCGGAGGCCGGCGCCGCGAGGTTGTACGCGCGGCCCAGGCGGGTGATCGAGTCGAGCAGGACGACCACGTCGTGACCGAGCTCGACCAGGCGCTTGGCGCGCTCGATGGCCAGTTCGGCGACGGTGGTGTGGTCCTCGGCGGGACGGTCGAAGGTCGAGGAGATGACCTCGCCCTTCACCGAGCGCTGCATGTCGGTGACTTCCTCCGGACGCTCGTCCACGAGGACGACCATCAGGTGGCACTCCGGGCTGTTGACCGTGATCGCGTTGGCGATCGCCTGGAGGATCATGGTCTTACCGGTCTTCGGCGGGGCCACGATCAGGCCTCGCTGGCCCTTGCCGATCGGCGCGACCAGGTCGATGATCCGGGTCGTCAGGACGTTGGAGTCGGTCTCCAGGCGGAGCCGGTCCTGCGGGTACAGCGGCGTCAGCTTCTGGAACTCCGGGCGGCCGCGGCCGGATTCGGGCGCCATGCCGTTGACGGTGTCGAGGCGCACGAGGGCGTTGAACTTCTCGCGGCGCTCGCCGTCCTTGGGCTGGCGCACTGCGCCGGTGACGTGGTCACCCTTGCGCAGGCCGTTCTTGCGGACCTGGGCGAGCGAGACGTACACGTCGTTCGGGCCCGGGAGGTATCCGGAGGTCCGGATGAACGCGTAGTTGTCGAGGATGTCCAGGATGCCCGCGACGGGGATCAGGACGTCGTCGTCGGCCACCTGCACGTCGCTCTGGAACTCGTCGCGGCCACGACGGCCACGACGGTCGCGGTAGCGGCCACGACGGCCGCGGCGGCCGCCCTCGTCGTCGAAGTCGTCCTGCGGACCGTTGTCACGGTGCTGCTGGCCCTGGCTCTGACCGCCACCCTGGCCCTGGCCCTGGGTCTGCCCCTGGCCCTGGCGCTGCGACTGGCCCTGGCCCTGGCGCTGCTGGCCCTGGTCGTCGCCCTTGCCGCGGCGGTCGCGCTGACGGTCCCGGCGGTCGCCGCGCTGGCGGTCCTGACGGTCGCCGCGACGGCCCTCGGCGGTGTCGGCGGCCGACTCGGCGCGGGCGTCGCCCTTCGCCTCGGCGCGGTCGTCCTGCTTCTCGGCGGGGCGCTCGTCCTGCTTCGGCTCGGCCTTCGCCTCGGGGGAACCGGCCTGCGCGGTGGCGCGGCGGCGGCGGCGCTCGCCGGCGGGCTGGTCGTCGCTGGCGGGCTGACCGGGGATGTCGATCTGCTGCTGGGCGGCCGGCTTCTCGGCCGGGGCGGCGGCCTCGTCGCCCGTGCGCGCCTTCGAGGTGGCGCGGCGCTTGGGCTTGGTCTCCGCGTCCGTACCGGCGGCGGGCGCCTTGGTGGCGGCGGTCTTGGCGGCGGGGGCCTTGCCGGCCTGCGCCTCCTTGATGACCTCGATCAGCTGGCTCTTGCGCATGCGCGCGGTGCCCCTGATGCCGAGGCCGGACGCGACCTGCTGCAGCTCGGCCAGGACCATGCCGTCAAGGCCGGTGCCGGAGCGGCGGCGCCGTGCGGTGGTGCCGGTGGCAGCACCTTCGGCGGGCGCGGCGCTGTCGACGCTCTTGTCGGCAGTCACGCCCATCAGATCGGTGGTGTCGCTCACGAAGGGTCCTTCCCTGGAGCGGACGTCGGCCTTCTGGCTCGGCGACCGGTTGTGCTGTCCGGCATTCGGTATGTGATCTTTTCGATCGCGGACCGTGCCGGGGCGGTGGTCCGCCGGGTGCGGCGGAGAGATGAACGTGCGGGGTCCGACGCGAGCTCCCCCTGCTCGGCCCACTCTTGGACGAACGAGGGGTGTCTTGCCGGTTCCGGAGCGTGCTCGAAACTGCTCAGACAGGCTGATCAGGCAGTTGGGGGAGGCTCCCGGAAGAAAGGTGGTCCCTGAAGGGGACACGAAGCAACGCGTCGCGTGGACGTCGATT
This sequence comes from Streptomyces sp. NBC_00102, assembly GCF_026343115.1. Lineage (GTDB taxonomy): Bacteria > Actinomycetota > Actinomycetes > Streptomycetales > Streptomycetaceae > Streptomyces. Next base: position 5,035,946 of record NZ_JAPEMC010000001.1, on the reverse strand, counting down.
GCCGACTTGAGATTAACACTACCGGCTCCAACAAATATTCCCCCTCTCCTTCACCGGCAATCCCTCTGCTTACGGCGCGAGCGGCAGTACGCACGCGCCCGGACCGTCGAGCGCGAGCCGGTTGGCGGCCCATCCCTCACCCGCGAGCCGGGCCACCTTGTCGGCGGCGCCCTCCTCCGTGAAGGCCAGGACCGTGGGCCCCGCACCGGAGATGACGGCGGGAACCCCGTCGGCGCGCAGCCGGTGCACCAGTTCGAGGCTCTCCGGCATGGCCGGGCCGCGGTACTCCTGGTGCAGCCGGTCCTCGGTGGCGGCCAGCAGCAGCTCGGGGCGCCGGGTCAGCGCCTCCACGAGGAGTGCGGCGCGGCCGGCGTTGGCGGCGGCGTCGACGTGCGGGACCTGGCGCGGCAGCAGTCCGCGGGCGGTCTCGGTGAGCACCGGCCTGCCCGGTACGAAGACCACCGGGACGACAGCGGCGGCCGGGTCCATCCGGATCGCGCGGGCCGATCCGCCGTCCATCCACGCGAGGGTGAATCCGCCGAGGAGGCAGGCCGCGACGTTGTCGGGGTGGCCCTCGATCTCGGTGGCGAGCTCCAGCAGCGCGGCCTCGTCGAGGCGGGCCTCGCCGCCGGTCGTGACGGCGCGGGCGGCGACGATGCCGGCGCAGATGGCGGCGGAGGAGGAGCCGAGGCCGCGGCCGTGCGGGATGCGGTTGGCGCAGACGATCTCCAGCCCGCGCGGCTGTCCGCCGAGCAGGTCGAAGGCGGTGCGCATGGAGCGTACGAGCAGGTGCGACTCGTCGCGGGGCAGCGTGTCGGCGCCCTCACCGGCGATGTCGATGTGCAGACCGGAGTCGGCGACCCGGACGACCACGTCGTCGTAGAGGCCCAGCGAGAGGCCGAGGGCGTCGAAGCCCGGGCCCAGGTTGGCGCTGGTGGCGGGGACGCGCACCCTGACGGCGGCGGCTCGGAACGCGGGACCGGCCATCGGCTGGTGGACTCCTTGGGGCGGGGATGCGGTGCGTGCGGGTGACTCTGCGGCGGTGGGGTGGCGGTACGGGAGTCCGGTCGGCCGGAACACGACTTCCGGGCGGCGGTGCTCCGATGGTGGACCCCACGGCCACCGCACGACGAACGGGACAGGGCCGTAACGGCACTGCCGGTCACGTACAGCTTATCGAAGGAAGGTTCTGTGGCGACATAGGGCGCATGGGAGGCGCACGATGCGTGTCGCACACGTCCCTTGCGCTCTCCGTGCCGGGCAGGGGGGTTGGGCCCGATCCGCCCGATCCGCACCGCACCGCCCGGAGGCGTTTCGCCTGCCGGGCGGTGCGTCGTACATGCGTGAACCGGGAGCGGGACCCGGGGCTTTGGGCTTCCCCGGGCCCGGCGGCTCAGACGAGGCCGAGCTTCTCCGCCGCGGTGGCGGCGTCGACCGGGACGGTGACGGGCTGCGGTGCGCCCGCGACGGCCCAGTCGGGGTCCTTGAGGCCGTTGCCGGTGACGGTGCAGACGATCCGCTGACCGGGGTCGACCTTGCCCTCTTCGGCGGCCTTGAGCAGACCGGCGACGGAGGCGGCCGAGGCGGGCTCCACGAAGACGCCCTCTTGCGCGGCCAACAGGCGGTAGGCGGACAGGATCTGACGGTCCGTCACCTCGTCGATGAAGCCGCCGGACTCGTCCCGGGCGGCCAGCGCGTAGTTCCAGGACGCCGGGTTGCCGATCCGGATCGCGGTGGCGATCGTCGCCGGGTCCTTCACGATCTCGCCGCGCACGATGGGCGCGGAGCCGGAGGCCTGGAAGCCCCACATGCGCGGCCGGTGGGTGGCCAGGCCGTCACCGGCGTACTCGGTGTAGCCCTTCCAGTAGGCCGTGATGTTGCCCGCGTTGCCGACCGGCAGGACGTGGATGTCCGGGGCGTCGCCCAGCGCGTCGACGATCTCGAACGCGGCGGTCTTCTGGCCCTCGATGCGGACCGGGTTGACCGAATTGACCAGCGCCACCGGGTAGTTGTCCGAGAGCGAGCGGGCCAGCGTCAGGCAGTCGTCGAAGTTGCCGTCGACCTGGAGGATCTTGGCGCCGTGCACGAGCGCCTGCCCCATCTTGCCGAGCGCGATCTTGCCCCGCGGCACGAGGACGGCGCAGACCATCCCGGCGCGCACCGCGTACGCGGCGGCGGAGGCGGAGGTGTTGCCGGTGGAGGCGCAGATGACGGCCTGAGCACCCTCCTCCTTGGCCCGGGTGATGGCCATGGTCATGCCGCGGTCCTTGAACGAACCGGTGGGGTTGGCGCCCTCGACCTTGAGGTGCACCTCGCAGCCCGTACGCTCGGACAGGACCTGCGCCGGAACGAGCGGCGTACCGCCCTCACGGAGTGTGACGATCGGCGTCGCAGCCGTGACCGGAAGACGGTCCCGGTACTCCTCGATGATGCCGCGCCACTGGTGGGTGCCCTTGCTGGTCATGGGTCCTTACTCCCCTTCAACACGCATGATGCTGGCGACACCGCGGACGGTGTCGAGCTTGCGCAGCGCTTCGACGGTCGCCGAGAGGGCGGAGTCGGGCGCGCGGTGGGTGACGACGACGAGAGATGCCTCGCCGCTCGCGTCCTGTCGGCCTTGCTGACGAACGGTATCGATCGACACACCCTGCTCGGCGAAGACCGTGGCGACCTGGGCGAGAACGCCCGGTTTGTCGGCGACGTCGAGGCTGATGTGGTAGCGCGTCACGACCTCGCCCATCGGGCTGACGGGCAGGCGCGTGTAGGCGGACTCACCGGGACCGGTGGCGCCGTTGAGCTTGTTGCGGCAGACGGCGACGAGGTCGCCGAGGACCGCGGAGGCGGTCGGCGAACCGCCGGCGCCGGGGCCGTAGAACATCAGCTGCCCGGCCGCCTCGGCCTCGACGAAGACGGCGTTGTACGCCTCGCGGACGGAGGCCAGCGGGTGGCTGAGCGGGATCATCGCGGGGTGCACGCGCGCGGTGACCGACTGCCCGTCCGCGGCCCGCTCGCAGATGGCGAGGAGCTTGACGGTGCAGCCCATGCGGCGGGCGGAAGCGATGTCGGCGGCGGTGACCTCGGTGATGCCCTCGCGGTGCACCTCGCCGATCTTCACCCGGGTGTGGAAGGCGATCCCGGCGAGGATGGCGGCCTTCGCGGCGGCGTCGAAGCCCTCGACGTCGGCGGTCGGGTCGGCCTCGGCGTACCCGAGGGCGGTGGCCTCGTCGAGCGCCTCGGAGTAACCGGCGCCGCTGGTGTCCATCTTGTCGAGGATGAAGTTGGTCGTGCCGTTGACGATGCCGAGCACCCGGTTGACCTTGTCGCCGGCGAGGGACTCGCGCAGCGGGCGTACCAGCGGGATGGCTCCTGCGACGGCGGCCTCGTAGTAGAGGTCGCGGCCGTGCTCCTCGGCGGCGGCGTGGAGGGCCGTGCCGTCCTCGGCGAGCAGCGCCTTGTTGGCGGAGACGACGCTCGCGCCGTGCTCGAAGGCCGAGGTGATGAGGGTGCGGGCCGGCTCGATGCCGCCGATGACCTCGATCACCACGTCGATGTCACCGCGTTTGACCAGCGCCGTGGCGTCGGTGGTGATGAGCGCGGGATCGATCCCCTCGCGCACCTTCGAGGGGCGGCGGACGGCGACGCCGGCGAGCTCCACCGGCGCGCCGATGCGCGCGGCGAGGTCGTCGGCGTGCGTCGTCATGATGCGCGCCACCTCTGAGCCGACCACTCCACAGCCCAGCAGCGCCACCTTCAGCGGACGCGTACGCATCATCCGACCTCGTTTCTCCTGCATGTGATGTGTGGACCAGTCTCACTCACCGGACGGGCGATTCTGTCACCCGTCCGGATTCTGAGACATCTATTTCATCAGCCGACATCGAGACGCAGGAGATCTTCCTCCGTCTCGCGCCGGACGATGACGCGCGCCTCTCCGTCGCGCACGGCGACGACGGGCGGGCGGAGCGCGTGGTTGTAGTTGCTCGCCATCGACCGGCAGTACGCACCGGTGGCCGGTACGGCGATCAGGTCGCCCGGCGCCAGGTCGGCCGGCAGGAACGCGTCCTTGACCACGATGTCGCCGCTCTCGCAGTGCTTGCCGACGACGCGGACCAGCATCGGCTCGGCGTCCGAGGTGCGCGAGACGAGCGCGACGCTGTACTCCGCGTCGTAGAGCGCGGTACGGATGTTGTCGGACATCCCGCCGTCGACGCTGACGTACGTGCGGAGCCCTTCGAGCGGCTTGATCGTGCCGACCTCGTAGAGGGTGAAGGCGGTGGGGCCGACGATGGCGCGGCCGGGCTCGACGGAGATCCGGGGGGTGGCGAGGCTCGCGGCCTCGCACTCGCGGGTGACGATGTCGCCGAGCGCCTTGGCGATCTCGTGCGGCTCGCGCGGGTCGTCGCCGGAGGTGTAGGCGATGCCCAGACCGCCGCCGAGGTCGATCTCGGAGAGCTCGACCCCGTGCTCGTCGCGCACCTCGGCGAGGAGCTGGACCACCCGGCGGGCGGAGACCTCGAAACCGGCCATGTCGAAGATCTGCGAGCCGATGTGCGAGTGGATGCCGGTGAGTTCCAGGCCGTCCAGGGTGAGGGCCCGGCGCACTGCCTCGGCCGCGAGGCCGCCGGCCAGCGCGATGCCGAACTTCTGGTCCTCGTGCGCGGTGGCGATGAACTCGTGGGTGTGCGCCTCCACGCCGACGGTGACCCGGATCTGCACCCGCTGGCGCTTGCCGAGTCGCTGGGCGACGTGCGCGACGCGGACGATCTCCTGGAAGGAGTCGAGGACGATACGGCCGACACCGGCCGAGACGGCCCGCTCGATCTCGTCGACCGTCTTGTTGTTGCCGTGGAAGGCGATGCGCTCGGCGGGCATCCCGGCGTCCAGCGCCGTGGTCAGCTCGCCGCCGGAGCAGACGTCGAGGTTGAGCCCCTCCTCGCGGAGCCAGCGCACGATCGCGCGGGAGAGGAACGCCTTGCCCGCGTAGTAGACGTCGGCGTCGGCGCCGAAGGCGTCGGCCCAGGCCCGGCAGCGGGCCCGGAAGTCCGCCTCGTCGAGGAAGTAGGCCGGGGTACCGAACTCCTCGGCGAGCCGGGCGACTTCGATGCCGCCGACGGTGAGAGCGCCGTCCGCGTCACGGGTGACGGTGCGCGACCAGACCTTCTCGTCGAGGATGTTCAGGTCGGCGGGCGGGGCCGCGTAGTGCCCCTCGGGGACGACATCGGCGTGACGGGGTCCGGCGGGGTGGGCGGATCGGCTCATCGTTCGGCTCTCTCGGGTCTCTCGGGTCTCTCAAAGATGTTCGGGCGCACTGATACCGAGCAGGGACAGGCCGCCGGCCAGCACCGTTCCGGCGGCTTCGGCGAGGGCCGGCCGGGAGCGGTGGGCGGCCGAGGGTTTCTCGTCGCCGGCGGGAAGCGGGGGGCAGGCGTCGTGGAAGTCGAAGAAGGCGTGCGCGACGGCTTCGAGATGACGCGCGAGCCGGTCGGGCGCGCGGTGCCGGGCGGCGGCGAGCAGGACCGCCGGGTGGTCGGCGAGGAGCGCGGCGAGCGTGAGGGCGGCCGGCTCACCGAAGGGGGCCTCGTGCTCCGGGCCGTCCGCCCCGCACGCGTCGGACGCCCCGTACGCGTCGGGCGCCCCGTACGCGTCGGGCGCGACCCGGACGCCGAGTTCGCGGGCGGCCCTGAGGACGGCACGGGCGCGGGCGTGGGCGTAGCGGACGAGGAAGAGCGGGTTGGCGGCGCTCTGGACGAGGAGTCCGTCGCCGAGCGCGGCCCGGTCGTGGCCGGCGGCCCGCAGCAGCCCCCAGCGGGCGGCGTCGGGCCCGAGGCGTACGAGCAGCTCGGCGGCAGGAACACCGGCGGGCACCGGGCCGATCGTCCCCGCGGTGTCGGCCCGCGCGGCTCCGGGGCCCGTCCCGGCGGCGACCCCGAGGCCGCTCCACGCGGGGTCGGCGGGCCCTGCCGGGGCGGTACGCGGGGCGGCGCCCTGGGACCGCAGCAGCGCGGCCACCGCGTCGGCGGTGACGGCGGCCCGGACCTCGGGCGCGTACGTCAGCAGGGGCTCCTCGCCGCTCAGCGCCGTCCCGTGGCCGTACCCGGTCCCGCGCGCCGCCACCTCGGTCACGAGGGCGAGCCGCGCGGCACCGTCGGCGGTGGCGTCGAGCGTGAGATTGAGGAAGCCGGGTCCGGTGATCTCGACCCGCCCGATGCCGGGCTCGGCGGCGATGCGGTCCTTGAGGATGCGGGCGACCTCGTACGCGGGCAGCGCCGCCGGGCGGGCCAGCTGGAGCGCCACGGCGCAGGCGTAGTCCCCGCTGCCGCCGGGCCGCGTCCGCTCCACCCGTACGCGCGCGGGCACCGCCACGCGCAGGGCGTCCTCGTCGACCGCGCGGCGCACGGCGTGCAGCACGGTCCTGGAGAGGTCGGCGGGGGTCACGGGACCAGCCTAGGCGAGGGAGGGGGGCCCTCCGCGACCGCGTTTCGCCATGCGGGCATCCGCCGCGGCCCGCGTGCCGGTGTCAGCTCAGCGCGCGGCGCAGGCCGCTGTCCACCCCGGAGGGCTGCGGGGCCCGCGCGAGGCGGCTCACCAGCCGCACCAGCTCGCTGGGCTCGAACGGCTTCGCCAGGAACGCCTCCACGCAGGCGCCGCCCCGGTCCGCCTCGTACGGGGAGCAGGCGCTGATGATCGCGACCGGAATGGAGCTGGTGCGGGGGTCCTCGCGCAGGCGCGCGGCGGTCCGGGGGCCGTCGAGCCGGGGCATCACCACGTCGAGGGTGATCACATCGGGCCGCACGTGGTGCACGACGTCCAGGCACTCGACACCGTCGGACGCGGTCACGACCTCGAAGCCCTCAAGCTCCAGGTTGACCCTGATCAGATGCCGGATGACCTTGTTGTCGTCCACAACAAGCACGCGGCCGTACGCCCCTGACACGTTTCGAGAGTAGGTGCGCCCCCCGGGCCGCGTCCGGGTTTTGCCCACTTCCGCCCCGGGGACCGGCCCGGCAGCGCACCCGCGGCGGCCGGCGGATCGCCCGGCGCCGCGGAAATACCCGTTCACGGACACCCCTCGGGAGCTGGTAGTGTTTCACCCGTCGCAGAGCAACACCGCGATACGCCCCCGTAGCTCAGGGGATAGAGCATCGGCCTCCGGAGCCGGGTGCGCAGGTTCGAATCCTGCCGGGGGCACTTCCGGACAGAGGGTCTGACCAGCAGAAATGCTGGTCGGGCCCTTTCTCGTGCGCCGGGCGCCCGGGTCGTCCCCGGCGCCCCGCAGCGCCCCTGCGCGCCCCGCACCGCCCCTCAGTCGAGACAGAACTCGTTGCCCTCGATGTACTGCCTCGCGATGCAGGACTCGTCGAAGCCGTCGGCGCGCACAACCCGCACGCACACCGCGCCGAGCGCGACCAGCCGGGCGCACTCCGCTGCGAGTACGGCCAGGCGCTCGTCACCCACGAGGCCCGTGCCGGCCCGTACGTCGAGATGGACCCTGTTCTTGACGAACGGCCCTCGGGAACCCGCTGGAAGTACAGCCACGGCCCCTCGCCGGTGGGATCGGTGCGGACGAAGGCGGCTCCCCGGCGCTCGGGCGGCAGCGAGCGGTCGTAGTCGCCCCAGGTGGCGTACCCCTCCGGCGGCGGTACGACGTACCCGAGCACCGCGCATCAGAAGCGGGCGACGCGCTCGGGTTCCGCGCAGTCGAAGGTGACGTGGAACGTCTTGATCGATGCCAACCGGTCCTCCGGGACGCTCGTCGTCGGCCGGGACACCGCACGCCGTCGCATGCACGGCCGTCCCGGCATCGGCGGACGAGCCTGCCATGCGGGCGCCCGGCACTCCACCGGCTTTCCGTACACCGGCCGCGGGGTGACGGTCAGCCCGTGGACTCGTCCGGGGTCGGGTGCTCCGGGTGGACGCCCGCGTTGCGGGCGGTGTGTGCGCCCGCGCCGGCCTCGTCGGGGTCGGCGCCGTCGGAGCCTGCCTCGGTCTCCTGCTCCGCCCAGGGCGGCGGGGGGACGTCCAGCGCGTCCTCGCCCTCCTGCACCTGCTGGTCGGGCATGTCGGCGGGCACCGGCGGCGGGCTTCCCGAGGCGCCGGTGTACGCGGGGCCTTCCGGCCTGCGGTCGGTCATCTGATTCTCCGTTCGACGTGCCCCATGGTTGCCGGAGCGCGGATGCGCCGCCACTCCGGGTACCCGGGACATGCCGGACGAACCCCGCCGACCGCGGGGGCCCGGTACGGAGGACCGGATGCTGTGGGAACCAACAGCGTCCGGAGGATCGGGCCGGGGGCTTCGGGGTCAGGCCGTGCGCACGGCGGGCCGGTCGGCACCGAAGGTTTCCGGCTGCCCCGGGTCCGCGGGGGTGTGGTCCCCGGCGGCGGCGCGGGCCTCCGCGAAGGCGCGGGCGCCGCGCTCGGGCCGGGTGTCGAGGCGGCCGAGGACGCCGGGCACCGCGATGCTGGGCAGCACCAGGTCGTAGAGGAGGGAGATGCGCTCCTCGAAATCGGCCATCTCGGTGGCCGCTTGGGACATCAGCTGAATGCCGGTGAAGGAGCCGACCATCGTCTGGGCGGTCCGCTCGGGATCGACGTGCGGCAGCACCTCGCCCTGCCCTTGGGCCGCGACGATCTGCTGACTCGTCAGCTGGACCCAGTCGTGCCACGGCTTGCCGAAGAACCGCTGGTTGCTCTGATCGGCGGCAATCCGCGCGGCGCCCCGCAACAGTGGCTCTCTCGGGAGCCGGTGCGCGAGGATCAGCCCCATGTCCACGAAGGACTGCAGCTTCAGGGGCTGTTCGGGCGGCGGCTCGGTCACCGCGTGGTCCAGGACGCCTCGCGCCAGATCCTCCTTGGAGGGGAAGTGGAAGTAGAGCGCCCCCTTGGTCACCGCGGCCCGTTCCAGGATCTCCTGGATCGTCGCGGCTTCGTAGCCGCGCTCGGCGAAGACCGCTGCGGCGGCCGTCAGTACTGCGTTGCGCGTCCTGATCGCGCGCTCCTGCCGTGCCATTCGAGATCTCCTGACGATGCGCCTGACGGGGCTCAGTGTCTCCGGCACGTTCCCCTCAAGAAACCGGCTGGTCCGTATTCTATGGCACCCTTCGCGGCGGCCTCCAGTTGAGGCGGCGCCGGCGGCCCTGCGTCGGGCCGCGCTCCCCGCCCTCAACGGCCTTGGCCGCCGGACCTTTTGGGGCCCGGCGGATCGCTCCGTATTCGCACTCGAACACCACCGATCACGTGCGCATTCATCCCTGGGGGGAGCACATGCACCACATCGTGAAGCAGAAACACACACCATCCGTCCCGGCACCGGGGACGGAAAACACCGTCCCGGCACCGGGGACGGAGACCGCCGTCCCGGCACCGGGGACGGAGACCACCGTCCCGGTCCCGGCGCCCGGAAGGGGCGTACCCGGCAACGCGCCCGCGGTCCGCCCGGCGGACGCCCACCGGGTCCAGCCGGACGACGTGCTGATCCGCGGCTATCACCGGCTCGCCGAGAACACGTACACGCTCGACGTCGACTGGGCCGGCCGGCACGTCTTCTTCGAGCCCGCACTCGGCAGTGTGCACCACCACATGCTCGTCGCGCAGACACTGCGACAGATCGGACTCAGCCTCGCACACACCGAGTTCGGGATCAGTTCCGCGTACCAGTTCCTGATGAGCGGCATGCGTTACTCGGTCGACCCCCGCCACCGGACCGACCGGGCGCCGGTCCGCGCCGAGGCGGTCTGCACCGTGACGGGGCGCAGAGGCATGCGCATAGCCATCTCCCTGGAACAGCGCGGGAGGGTCTTCGTCACGAGCGAGTCCGGGTTCTCCTGGGTGTCCGACCGGGTCTACCGGCGGCTGCGTGGTCCGTTCCTCGCCGCACGGCCCGGGGTCATGCCGTCGCCGGTCGGCGGGGCACTGACCGGGCGGGGCGCGGCGGACGAGGTGGTGCTCGGCGTCTCGGACCGCCCGGACCGCTGGGAGTTGATCGCCGACACCGGGAATCCGGCGCTGATGGACCACCCGGTCGACCATGTGCCGGGGCTCGTGATCATGGAGGCGAGCCAGCAGGCCGCGTACGCCGTCGTCGCGGGCGCGGGCGTCCGTTCGTGGCGCCCGCTCACCACCGACATGCGGACCTCCCGGTACGTCGAGTTCGACGCGCCGTGCTGGATCGACGCCCGCGAAGTGACTCCGGACGGCGCCCCGGACGGGGTCGCGGTGGAGGTGACCGGGACGCAGCGCGGGGAGGTCGCGTTCCGAAGCGTGGTGGAGGGAGTGGCCGCGCCCGTCGGCGTACGGGAGTGAGGGACGTCTGAGTTCCGGGAGGCCTGTGCCGGACGGCCGCGTGCAGCGGTCCGTCCGCCACCGGTCTCCCGGAGCCGCGGGTGGTGTCCGCGCCGTCAGGCCGCGGGGCCGTGCCGCAGGACGGGGAGTTCCTGGTGGCCGTTGGAGATGAAGGACCTCACGGGGCGCAGGGACGAGGACGGCACGGCGAGCGCCAGGTCGGGGAACCGGGCGAAGAGCGCGGTCAGGGCCGTGGTGCCCTCCATCCGGGCCAGGGGCGCTCCGATGCAGTGGTGGACGCCGTACCCGAACGCGAGGTGGTCGCGGCGGGTCGGCCGGGTGAGGTCGAACCGGTCGGCGTCCGGTCCGTGCACGCCCTGGTCGCGGCCCGCGCCGGCGACGGCCATCACGATCGCGTCGCCCTTCGGTACGACCACGTCGCCGAGGTCGATGTCCTCGACGGCGTACCGGAGCATGAGGTTGGCGGCGGCGGGTTCCCAGCGCAGGGTCTCCTCGATCGCGTCGGCCCATCCGGCCTTGCCGGTACGGATCAGTTCGAGCTGCTCGGGGTGGGTGAGCAGCGCGTGCGCGGCGTGGTCGACGAGGTTGATGGTGGTCTCGTACCCGGCCGACAGGAAGTGGACGAGGGTGTCGAGGAGTTCCTGGTCCTCCAGGGGGTCCGGGGCGCCGGAAGCGAGCCCCTCGCGCTGGATGGCGACCAGGGCGCTGGTGAGGTCGTCGCCGGGGGTCTCCCGCTTGAGGGCGACGAGTCCGTGGAGGATTCCGTAGAGCTCTCCGGCGTGGGCGCGTACCTCATCGGCCGGGGTCGCGGTGCTGAACAGGGCGTCGAACAGGGTGCAGAGCCGGTCGCGGCTGTCCAGCGGTACGCCGAACAGCTCGCAGATGACGCGGGCGGGCAGCGGTCCGGCGTACCGGGCGCGCAGGTCCACCGGCTCGCCCTCGGGCAGCGCCTCGATCTCGTCGAGCAGTTCCTCGGCGATGCGGCTGACGACGGGGGCGAGGGCCTTGGTGCGGTGGGCGGTGAAGGCGCCGGAGACGAGCTTGCGCAGCCGGGTGTGGGCGGGGCCGTACGCCGTGAACATGCTGCGTATCGAGACCCACAGGGCGAGTGACCAGTCGGGCCCGACCTCGCCGTCGATCCAGGCGGGCCAGTGCTGGGCGGCGTCCTTGGAGACGGCCGGGGAGGTGAGCAGCCGGGTGATGACGGCCGGGTCGGCGACGGCCCAGGCCGGGACGCCTTCCGGAAGTTCGATCCGGGTGGCCGGTCCGCCCGCGCGGATGCGGGCCGCCTCGCCCTGGATGTCCGTACCCTCCGGGTCGAGCCGGAACGGGCAGCGTGCGGCGGGGTCGGCGGTGTGCCCGGAGGGGGTGCCGGGGGCGGCGACGACGTCGGCGTTGTTCGTGTGCATGGTGTGTCTCTTTCCTGGACGGCTCGTGCCTGTCTGGACAGTGGCCGCAGAGACGGTTCTTCGGCAAGCGGGAGAAGGTATCGATTTTTCGGCCGTGACCGCTGAAAGGCCCGAGGCGGTACGGGCTCCCCTCGGGAACCCGTACCGCCCCAGGACATCGGCGGTCAGGCGAGCGGCAGGCCCGGTGCCGGGTGGGCGTCCATCAACTCCTTCACCTCGGACCGGACCTTGGCGATCACGCCCTCGTCGCCGGTGCGTGCCGCGTCGACCACGGTGTCGATCCAGGCGGCCACGTCCGCCATGGCGGAGGCCGGGACGCCGCGTGTGGTGAGGGCGGGGGTGCCGATGCGGATGCCGGAGGGGTCGAAGGGCTTGCGGGTGTCGTACGGCACGGAGTTGTGGTTCACGACGATGCCCGCACGGTCGAGCGCCTTGGCCACGGTCTTGCCCGGGACGTCCTTGTCGGTGAGGTCGATCAGGAGGAGGTGGTTGTCGGTGCCACCGGAGACGAGGTCGAACCCCCGCCCGGCCAGTTCTTCGCCGAGCATGCGGGCGTTGGCGACCACCTGGTGGGCGTAGGAGGAGAACTCGGGGCGCGCGGCCTCGCCGAGCGCGACCGCGATCGCCGCGGTGGTCTGGTTGTGCGGCCCGCCCTGGAGACCCGGGAAGACCGCCCGGTCGAGGGCGCGCGCGTGCTCGGCCGTGCTGAGCAGCATCGCGCCGCGCGGCCCGCGCAGCGTCTTGTGCGTAGTGGTGGAGACGACGTCCGCGTACCCCGCCGGCGAGGGGTGGGCGCCGCCGGCGATCAGCCCGGCGATGTGGGCGATGTCGGCGACGAGCACGGCGCCGGTCTCGCGGGCGATCTCGGCGAAGCCCGCGAAGTCGATGGTGCGGGGCACGGCGGTACCGCCGCAGAAGATGACCTTCGGGCGTTCGGCGAGGGCCAGGTCGCGCACCTCGTCGAGGTCGACCCGGCCGGTGTCGCGGCGCACGCCGTAACCGACCCCACGGAACCAGGTGCCGGTGGCGGAGACGCCCCAGCCGTGGGTGAGGTGACCGCCCATCGGCAGGCTCATCCCGAGGACGGTGTCGCCCGGCTCGCAGAATGCCAGGTAGACGGCGAGGTTGGCGGGGGAACCCGAGTACGGCTGCACATTGGCGTGCTCCATGCCGAAGACGGCCTTCGCGCGCTCGACGGCGAGCGTCTCGACCTGATCGACGACCTGCTGGCCCTCGTAGTAGCGACGCCCGGGATAGCCCTCGGAGTACTTGTTCTGCAGGACGGTGCCGGATGCTTCGAGGACGGCGGCCGAAACGTAGTTCTCGCTGGGGATGAGCCGCAGGGTGTCGGCCTGGAGCCGCTCCTCGGCGTCGATCAGCCCGGCGAGCACGGGATCGGTGGCGGCGAGCGCCGGACGGGTGGCGGCGGGCGCCGCGGATGTGTGTACGGATGTGGTGACGGGTGCGGTCACGAGACTCTCCCGGGTCGGCCGCGTCGTGCGGCATGGACCCGGATGCCCAGGCGGACGGCCCTCCGGCGGTGGTCCTCCGGCAGGCCGGAGTTCGCCGCTCCCTCGTGGTCGGTTCCACGCAACGCCCCGGGGGCGCACGCCAGTCGCGGCACGCACGACGTTACCCGCCCGGCCCGTCGGGCGCCCGGGAAAACACGAAGGCGTGCGGACATGGCGCCGGCGGGGTGCGGCCGATACTCGGTGGACGCGCCGGAGCGCGGCCGGTAGAGATGGCCCCCGGTCGGGCACGCCGGGTGTGTCCCGTACCCGTGCGACCGCGATGCCGCGATGCCGCCGTCGCGCGGTTCCGCGCGCCGCGTGCACCACGTGCACCGCGTGCACCACATGCACCACGTGCACCACGTGCGCAGCATGCGCCGCGAACCAGCCGTCACCACCGCCGTCGCCCGATCCGCGACGCGAGAACGGAGGAGCCGTCCGTGGACCTTCCCCGCATCTTCACCGTCCGAGAGAGCAGCCATCGCATCCACAACCCCTTCACGGCCGAGAAGTTGGCGACCCTGGGCCGGGCCCTGCGCCTGGAGAAGGGGATCCGGGTGCTCGATCTGGCGAGCGGGACCGGCGAGTTGCTGTGCACCTGGGCGCGTGACCACGCCATCACCGGCACGGGCGTCGACATCAGCACCGTGTTCACCGAGGGGGCACGTGCCCGCGCGGCGGAGCTCGGTGTGGCGGACCGGGTGGAGTTCGTGCACGGCGACGCCGCCGGGTACGTCGCGGACGCGCCCGTAGACCTCGCCTCCTGCGTCGGGGCGACCTGGATCGGCGGGGGTCTGACCGGCACCGTCGAGCTGCTGGAGCGAAGTCTCCGGCCGGGTGGTCTGATGCTGATCGGCGAACCCTACTGGCGCCGGGAGCCCACGGACCGAGCAACCGTCGAAGGCTGCCACGCGACCAGCGTCACCGACTTCCTCGCGCTGCCCACGCTGCTCGGACGGTTCGGCGAACTCGGCTGGGACGTCGTGGAGATGGTACTGGCGGACCAGGACAGCTGGGACCGGTACCGAGCCGCCCAGTGGCTCAACCTCCGTAACTGGCTGGACCGCAACCCGGACGACGAACTGGCCGCCGGGGTGCGCGCGGAGCTCACCGCCGACCCCGTCCGGTACGCCCGCTACGAGCGCGAGTACCTCGGCTGGGGAGTCTTCGCCCTGATGAAGCGCTGAGGGCGGGCAGACGGCGCACTCCCCGCACACCGCCGACGCGCCGCCGATGCGCCGAGGCGGCGCCCGGTCCGTGACAAACCATCCGGATCCACGCGTGGACGAGGGCGGAGAGGGAAGGAAGGAGGGTGACTGGAATGGCTCGACGGTGGGGGGACCGTATGGAGTCGGACGAGAGACATCCGCACCCGCACGACGGCGCTCAGGGGCCCGGTTCGGGGCCGGGACCGACGGCGGCGTGGGGTGCCGGCCCGACCGGGGCCGCCCGGCCGGGCGGTCCCGTCGACGCACCGCCACCGCCGCCACCTCCGCCGGGGCCGCCGGCCGTGCCGCCGCCCCCGCTTCCGCCCGGGCCGCCCGCGCCTCCCCCGCTTCCTCCCGCGCCGCCGTTCGCCGCGCAGCCTCCGGCCGGCCCCGTCGGGCCGCCGCCGCCGGGTGCCGGGCTGCGCGCCGCCGCGGCCGGGCTGCTCAGCCTCAGCGGCCTCGGGCTCGGCCATCTCCTCGTACGCCGCTGGTTCCGCGCCGCCCTCTGCCTGGCGGCGACGGGGCTGCTGCTGCTCGCGGTCCTGCCCGCCGACCCCGACGGTGTGTCCACCGGACTGCTCGTCGGCTACGGCGCGGTGCTCGTCGCGGCGGCGCTCGACGCGGCCAGGATCGCGCGGCGCACGGCGGTCGCCGGTTCCTGGCGGCCGGTGGTGGCCGCCGTGCTCGGACTCGTGCTGCTGGCCGTTCCGGTGGGCGGGGTCGCGCTCTACGGCTCGGCGCGCGACGAGGCGGTCCAGCAGATGCTGCTCGACCGGCTGGAGACCGCCGACCGGGCGGTGGCCGCGGCGGACGGCCAGTCCTTCACCACGGCGAAGGCGGGCTACGCCAAGGCGTACGCCGTCTACCGCGACCTCGGCCTGAAGCACCCGGACTCCCGCGCGGGCAAGAAGGTGCCGGACCGGCTGAAGTCCTATTACGAGGCGGTCTCCGCCCCGTATGCCGAGAAGGACTACTGCATGGCGCTGGAACCGCTTCGCCATCTGCGTACTCTGCCGAAGAGCGCCGGCGCCGAGCTGCTCGGCGACCTCGCGAAGTGGCCGGACGGCCCACTGTCCGAGTCCCTCTACGAGTGCGGGATCTCGGAGCTCGGCTCGTACGGCGAGGAGGCGGCGTCCGTCGCCAAGGGCGCCGAACTGGGCGAGTTGCTGCGGACGTTCCCCGACTCGGCCGCCGCCCGGCAGGTGGCTCCGGCCGTCGACGCGCGGATCACCGAGGAGGCCGGAAAGCTGGCCGGCGCGGAGCCCTGCACGGTGACGGAGACCCTGCGCAGCCTGAGCGCGACCGTCGGCGCCCTGACCGGGGACGGCTTGGAGGCCTCGGCCGCCCGCGCCGAACGGGGCGTCCAGGACGGGGTGTACGCCTGCGGGGTGGACCAGTTTCGGGAGAAAAAGTTCAGCGAGGCGCGCTCCACGCTGACCGGGTTCGCCGACACGTACAAGGACGACAAGCGGCGGGGTCAGGCGCGGAACATCTCGATAGCCGCCGAGATCGCCGAGGACCGTCCCCAGGCCGGGAACAAGCTGCCTCCGGCCAAGCGTCCGGGCGGCCCCACGATGGAGCTGGTCATCAGCAACGACGCCCCCAACGGGGTGGAGGTGCTCTACACCGGCCCGGTCACCGGCAGCGTCACCCTGAAGGCGTGCGGGAGCTGCGGCCGGTACGACAGCACCACCGCCGGGAACCAGCAGGCGTGCAAGGCGGGCGGGAAGAGCTACCCGAAGGTGCGACTGCGGCTGCCCGCCGGTGACTACCACTTCCTGTACAAGCACGAGACCGGTTCGACCGTGGACAACTACTCGGACGGATCGAAGATCGAGCCGGGCTACACCTACACCTCGTGCACCTACGTCGTCGAGCAGGACCCCTACGGACTGGATCTGCCCTCGATCGACCCGGACGACATCGCCTGACCTGCCCCGCCCCGGCCGTACCCGTACGGCCGGGGCGAGGCGGGCCGCGGCCGGGCAGCGGCGGCGGGCGGTCGGCGACCCGGCGGACAGGACGCCTCAGGGCGTGCAGAGACGTTCAGATGCGTGCAGAGACGTTCAGGGGCGTTCAGGCGGACGATCGTGAACTCCGCCCGCCCGACGTGCTCTTGCGCGCGGTGGTCTTCTTCGCCGTCGACCTCTTCGCGGTGGTCTTCTTCGCGGTGGCCTTCTTCGCGGTGGTCTTCCTGGCCGCCGGCTTCGTCGCGGTGCTCTTCTTCGTCGCGGTCTTCGCCGTGGACTTCTCCGCCGTGGATTTCTTCGCCCCGGTCTCCTTGGGCCGGGACTTGCCGGATTCCGCGCCGGCCGAGCGGGACACCGTCTTGCCGGTCGGCGTGCGGCGCGTGGACCGGCCGATGTGGTGGACGTCGGCCACCTTGCCGCCCTCCCCGGCCTCCTCGCCTCCGCCCTCCTCGTCCGCCCTCGACTCCTTCGCCGCGCGGACGCTCTTCTCCAGGGCGGCGACCAGGTCGATGACCTTGCCGCCGGTCTCCGCTTCGGCGGCGGGCTCCAGCGGTTCGCCCGCGGCCTTCGCGGCGACCAGTTCCTCCACCGCCTCGCGGTAGTCGTCGTGGAGGGTGTCCAGGTCCACCCCGCCGAGGGTGTCCATCAGGGCGTCGGCCAGATCGAGTTCGGCGTCGCGCACCTTGGTCCCGGTGTCCGGCACGACGTCCTCGGGCGACCTGAGCTCGTCCGGCCAGAGGAGCCCGTGCATCACGATCACGTCCTCCGCCACCCGCAGCATCCCGAGCCGTTCGCGCCCGCGCAGCGCGAACTTGGCGACGGCCACCTTCTCGCTGCGCTTGAGCGCCTCCCGCAGCAGGGTGTACGGCTTCGCCGCCGGGCCCCCGTTCGCGGAGAGGTAGTAGGCGGTCTCCATCTGGAGCGGGTCGATCCGGGAGGACGGGACGAAGCCGAGGATCTCGATCGTCTTGTTCGTGGGGAGCGGGAGCTGGGCGAGGTCCTCGTCGGTGATCGGGATGAGGGTGCCGTCCGCGTCCTCGTACGCCTTGCCGGTCTCGGCGGAGGTCACCTCCTCCTCGTCGACCTCGCAGACCTTGCGGTAGCGGATGCGCCCTCCGTCCGTGAGGTGGACCTGACGGAAGGAGACGGAGTGGTTCTCGGTGGCGTTCATCAGCTTGACCGGGATGCTGACCAGCCCGAACGAGATCGCGCCGTTCCAGATGGACCTCATGGAGCTCACTCTCGACTCCTTCCGACGACCGCACCGAGGTGTGGTCGGGTCGGCGTACAGGGCGGCGTACAGGGCGGCTCTCGGCTCTCGGGAGGGCTTCCGGGACGGCGGCGCCCTGCCACCCGAAGGCCGCCTTTGTGGCCTTTTCGCGCACTTCATCCGATTCGTGTGATTCTTATCGTATGACGCCGATCACGGAGGTGGAGGGGCGGCGCCTGGCGCTCAGCAACCTGGACAAGGTGGTGTACCCGGCCACCGGTACGACCAAGGGCGAGGTGCTGCACTACTACGCCGCCACGGTCGCGGGCGCCCTGCTCGCCCATCTGTACGACCGGCCGGTCTCCTTCCTTCGCTATCCGGACGGGGCGGAGGGCCAGCACTTCTTCTCCAAGAACCCGCCGCCCGGTACGCCCGCCTGGGTGCGTACGGCGCGCGTCCCGCACCGCGGGGAGCGGGAGGCCGCCCAGGTCATGGTCCAGGACCTGGCCACGCTGATGTGGGCGGCCAATCTCATGGTCGAGTTCCACACCCCGCAGTGGCGGGCGGACACCCCCGCGGTCGCCGACCGGATGGTCTTCGACCTGGACCCGGGCGCCCCGGCGAGCGTGGTCGAGTGCTGCGCGGTCGCCGGGTGGCTGCGCGAGCGGCTGGCCACCGACGGCCTCCTCGCGTACGGGAAGACCTCCGGCTCCAAAGGTCTGCATCTGCTCGTCCCCCTGGAGCCCACACCGTCCGACGAGGTGACGGCGTACGCGAAGACGCTCGCGGTCGAGGCCGAGGCGGCGCTGCCGGATCTGGTCGTCCACCGGATGAAGCGGGAGCTGCGCCCGGGGAAGGTGTTCGTCGATTTCAGCCAGAACGCCGCCGCGAAGACCACCGCCACCCCCTACACGCTCCGCGCCCGCCCCGAGCCGGCCGTTTCCGCCCCCGTCACCTGGGAGGAGATCGAGGGGTGCGGCACCCCGGAGGAGCTGGTGTTCCTCGCGGGCGACATGGCCGCGCGGCTGGAGCGGTACGGAGATCTGCTCGGGCCGCTCATCAATCCGAACCGGGCCCGCCCGCTGCCCACCGGCCGCCGGAAGCGCCGCCCGGGCGCATGACGGCGCACGACGGCGCACGCCCGCGCCGGCCCGGCCGCACCGAGCACCCACCGCCACCGCCCGACCGCCGCACCGCCGCCCCCCAGGGCCGTCTCCCGGACCACCCGCCCCACAGGCCTCCCACAGCCTCGGAACGCGGCGGCGGGAAAGCCCCGTCCCGTGGGCGGACCACGGCGGACCTGGGGCAGACTCGGCTGCGAGACGGTCGTGGGCGTTCCGGGAACCAACTCCGGCCGGGTGCCGTCGCAGCGGTTGAGCGTGGTGAGCGGGGAGGGGATGGCCGGAGTGTTCGCGGGGATCGACGAAGTGGACTGGGCCTCGATGGACCATGCCTACGGGCCGGCCGACGACGTACCGGCACTGTTGGCGGGCCTGGCCTCGGCGGACCCGGCACAACGGGAACGCGCGCTGGACGGGATGTACGGCGCCGTCCACCACCAGGGAGACGTGTACGCCTGCACCCTCGCGTGCATCCCGTTCCTCTTCGAGCTGGTCGCCGACCCTTCGGTGGCGGAACGCGGCAGCATCGTCGAGCTGCTGACCAGCATCGGCGGCATCGAACTGGACGAGGACGACGAGGAAGAGCTCGACGAGGACGAGATCGAGGGCGCCGCCAACTACGCCATGGCGGCCGCGGCCGTCTGCGCCGGTGCCGAGGTCTTCGTGGGGCTGCTCGCGGACGCCGACCGCGGTGTGCGCCTCGCGGCCCCGTTGGCGCTCGCCACCCTCCACGCCGATCCGCCGCGTGTCCTGGCGCTGCTGCGCAAGCGGTTGCCCGCGGAGCCGGACGAGGAGGTGCGTCTCGCCCTGGTCGAGGCGGCGGGGCGGCTCGCGCTGCGCCACGACACGGTGGCGGACACGGCGGCGCACTGGCTGAGCCGGCTCGCGATGCAGGAGTACGCGCCGGGCCTCCGGCTGGCCGCGCTCGCCCAGTTGGCGCGGTGCGCACCGGGGGCGCTGCCCGTCGACCTCGTGCCCAGGGTCGCGGATCTGCTGCGGGCCCTGCGCGCGGCCCACCCGCCGTCCGGTCCCGCCGCCCGGGCCGCCGCGAAGGCCGCCGCGGAGTCGGCGGCGGAGGCCGCTTCCCGGGACGGCGCCCACGCGCCGACGCTGATCGGCCAGTTGCGGGCCTTGCAGGCGGCGGAGGAGGCCGGGCGGAGCGCTCCGTGGGCCGCCGATCTGCTGCGCACCCTGCACGGGGCGCTCGGCGACCGGGTGGAGGACCGGGTGGCGCTCCTGGCCGACCAGTTGTGCAGCCCGGACGAGGCCCAGCGGCTGGACGCCGTCCGGATGAGCGGCGGGCTGATCCGGGCATGGCGGGGGTCGTACGACGAGGTGGTGCGGCTGCTGGGGGGACTCCTCACCGAACCCGATCTCCGCCTCCGCGACGCCGTCGGGGGGCTGCTGTCGGAGGTCCAGGGCCTGGCGGCACCGGCCGCGGACGCGCTGGCGGCGCGGGTCGCCGTCACCGAGGAGACCTGGGTCCGCACGTGGGAGTACGGGCAGCTCAGCCTCGACCCGGCGCTGCGGGCGCTGGCCAACATCGGCGACCCGCGGGCGCTGCCGGCGCTGGGCGACGTACTGGGACGCCCCGGTGTTCCGTGGGACCTCGGGCACGCCGTCGGCGGGCTCGGGCGGGCGGCGTCCCCGTTGACCGGGGCGCTGCGCCGACGACTCGCACGGGCCCCGCTGGACAAGTCCCCGGACGACGAGGCGGCCCCTCTCCTGGCGGCCCTCGCCTCGCTGCGGGCGGACGAGGCGACGCCCGAGGTGCTGCGCGTCCTGCGGGAGTCCTCCGCGTCCCACCTGCGGTTGTCGGCACTGCGGGCACTCGGCTCCTTCGGGCCCGGGGCGCGGGGTGCGGTCGGCGATCTGGAGGCGCTGATACGGCGGTCGGAGGCGGGAGAGGCGGTCGCCGCGGCGGACACGCTCTACTCGGTCTCCGGCGATGTCGACACGGTCCTGCCGGTGCTGATCGAGGCGCTGACGGCACAGGATCCGCCGGGTGTGCGCGCGGCGTCCCGCGGGCTGGGGCGGCTCGGCGCCCGGGCCGCGGTGGCCGGGCCCCGGCTGCGGGCGCTGCTGGACCACGACGAAATCCGGGTTCGGGTGGACGCGGCGCTCGCACTGTGCGAAATTGCGGGACTGTCCGCGCAGGTGTGGCCGGTGCTGCTGGACGGGTGGACGGTGCAGCCGTACGTCCGCGTCCGGGTGGCGGACACTCTGGCGCGTACGGGGGCGGCTGCGGCAGGGTCCGGAGCGGCTCGCGCCCTGCGGACCGAGCTGTCCTCCGTGCGCCGTCACAACGCCCGGGACGGCGGGTTCGGCACCTCCGACATCACCGCGGACGAACGCCTGCTGACGCTGTGCCGGCAGGCGCTGCTCGGCGGGGGCGGCCGAGGCTGAGCCGGGCGGTCGTGGAACGGGCGGGCCACCGGGGTGCCGGATCGACCGGTACGCCGCGTCACGGGGAGGCGGGGCCGTCGGGCCTGCGGCGAAACCGTACAGAAGGCAACAAGGAGAGGCACGACATGATCATTTTCGGTACGCGGGGCTACCTCTACCAGCTGGCCGTCCTGACGATGGTGTGCGGCTGGTGCGGGAACCCCGCCGCGCACACCCTGCGCAAGCGGGTCACGAAGTTCACCTTGTTCTTCATCCCGCTCTTCCCCATCTCCGTCAAGTACGCGACGCAGTGCACCTTCTGCGGCGGGGAGCAGAAGATAAACAAGGAGCAGGCGGAAGCCCTGCTGGCCCAGCACGCGGCGGGCCCGGACGGCGCCAACCCGTTCGGCCAGGCGGGCCAGCCCGCCCAGGCCCCGCAGCAGGGTCACACCCCGGGCCAGAACCCCTACAGCGGCTGAGGCGCCCGCGCCACCGGGGCGCCGCGCCATCGGTGCGGCGTTCCGGCGGGGGCCGGCCGCGTCGGCCCCGTGCCGCACCGGCCCGCGGGCCCGCCCGAAGACCGCTCCCGCGGGTCGGGCGGTCCGACGGATACACCCGGACGGCCCAGCGGGCGTCCCCCGTCCGCGTACATCACCCAGAGCGACCCTGTACGTGCGCAGCGTGGCGAACCTAGCGTGCGGAGAGCGGCCCCTCGGTCGCGGCCCCGCACCTCGTTCACGTTCCTGGAGGCAGCATGTCCTCTTCGTCCCTCCGCCGCATCGGTCTCGGTGTCGCCGCCGGCGTGCTCGCCGCGCTGACGGCCGCCGCACCCACCTTCGCCGCAGGCCCCGTCCCGCAGCCGGTGGACCACCACCACGTCATCGCCGCCACCGACCCGGTACCCGACCACGGCCACTGGGGGCCCGCCACCCACGGGAAGCCGGCGGTCGAGCCCCAGGTGAAGCCCGCCGGGCCGCAGGCCCAGCCGGCCGCGCCTGCGGTCACGTACCGGGGACGGGTCATCGCCCGGCCGAGCCTGCTGCTCCGCGACCGTCCGACCCGCAGCAGCCGGGTGGTGGGCGAGGTGCCGTACGGCACGATCGTCGACATCTTCTGCAAGACCCGGGGCGACAGCGTGGACGGCAACGACCGCTGGTACCTGCTGACCAACGGCACCTGGGCGTGGGGCTCGGCGCGCTACATCGAGAACATCGGCGCCGCACCCGCCTGGTGCTGACCCCGCCCGGTGCCGACCCCGCCGGGTAAGCACTGACACCCCGACACCACACCCCGCCGCCCGGGCCGTTCGCTTCGCGAGCACCCGGGCGGTGGCGCGTCCCCGCCCGCCTTCGGCCGGTTCCGCCCGGGAGGCACCGAGGGCCGGAGCATCCACGCGACCGCCGCACCGCGACCGCCGCACTATGACATAAGGGAAATAACCTCCCTTACTTGCTACGTTCCTGGCATGACCGCACCGACGGTGGACTCTCCCCCGCCCCCGCTCCGGCTGCCCAAACGGCGCGGCGTGGAGCTCTCCCTCCTCGTCGGTGCCGTCCTCATTTCCGTCTACGGCTACGCGGCGGTCGGCCTCGCCCACGACGACACGGTGCCGCCCGATGTCGCCCGCTACGGCGGCGGGCTCGGGCTGCTGGCGCTCGTCGCCCATCTCGCGGTCCGCTTCCGCGCCCCGTACGCCGATCCGCTGCTGCTCCCCATCGCGGTGCTGCTCAACGGGCTGGGCCTGGTGCTGATCTACCGGCTCGACCTGGAGACGCCCTCGGACACGGCGGCGCCCACCCAGCTGATCTGGTCGACGCTCGGGGTGGCGCTCTTCATCGTGGTGGTGCTCCTGCTCCGCGACCACCGGGTGCTCCAGCGGTACGCCTATCTCTCGGTCGCGACCGCGCTGGTGCTGATGATCGTGCCGATCTTCTTCCCGGCGGTGAACGGTGCCCGCATCTGGATCAGGGTCGGCGGGTTCTCCTTCCAGCCGGGCGAGTTCGCGAAGATCCTGCTGGCGGTGTTCTTCGCCGCGTACCTCGCGGCCAACCGCAACGCGCTGGCGTACTCCGGCCGCACGGTCTGGAAGCTCCAGTTGCCCACCGGCCGGGTGCTCGGTCCCATCGTGGCGATCTGGCTGCTGAGCGTCGGTGTCCTCGTCCTCGAACGGGACCTGGGCACCTCGCTGCTCTTCTTCGGCCTCTTCGTGATCCTGCTGTACGTGGCGACCGGGCGCATCGGCTGGATCGCGGTCGGTCTGCTGCTGGCGGCGGTCGGGGCCTTCGTCGTCGGTTCGTTCGAACCGCATGTCCACAGCCGGGTGCAGGACTGGCTGGATCCCTTCGCCACGATCGACGCCGGACAGGGGCCGAGCCAGCTGGCGCAGTCGCTCTTCGCGTTCGCCGAGGGCGGGATGCTCGGTACGGGCCTCGGGCTCGGGCACTCCGTGCTGATCGGCTTCGCCGCGAAGTCCGACTTCATCCTGGCGACGGCCGGCGAGGAGCTGGGCCTGGCCGGGCTGACCGCGATCTTCCTGCTGTACGCCCTGATGGTGGCGCGCGGTTACCGGGCGGGGCTGGCGCTGCGCGATCCGTTCGGGCAGTTGCTCGCCGTGGGGCTCGCCTCGATCCTGGCGCTCCAGGTGTTCGTGATCGCCGGCGGGGTGATGGGGCTGATCCCGTTGACGGGCATGGCCATGCCGTTCCTGGCGCAGGGCGGTTCCTCGGTCGTCACCAACTGGATCATCGTGGCCCTGTTGATCCGGCTGAGCGACCAGGCCCGGAGGCCCCGCCCGGGGCAGCCGGAGACCGGCGTCATCGCCCCGATCGTGGAGGACGAGCAGTGATCCGGTACATCCGGCGGGCCGCCGCCTTCTGTCTGCTGCTCCTCGCCGCGCTGCTGGTGAACGCGGCACGGGTGCAGGTCTTCGAGGCCGACGAACTGACCTCCAACTCCGCCAACCGCCGCAACACCATCGCCCGTTACGACCAGCCGCGCGGCAACATCCTGGTGCACACGGGCAGCGCCGACGCGACGGCCACCGTCACCGGCTCCAAGGACACCGGCGAGCAGCTCGCCTGGGAACGCACCTACCCGCACGGCCCCTTGTACGCGCCCGTCACCGGCTACGCCTCTCAGACGTACGGCACCACCCTGATCGAGAACGCCGAGGACGACGTCCTCTCCGGGACCGACTCGCTGCTCGCCCCCCTGCCGCTCTGGAACGACCTCACGCGCGGCCGGCAGCCGGGCGGCGACGTGGTCACCACCGTCCGGGACGCGGTGCAGCGTGCCGCGTACGAGGGCCTCGCCGGGCGCAAGGGCGCGGTGGCCGCGATGGATCCGTCGACCGGGGAGATCCTGGCCCTGGTCTCCTCGCCCAGTTACGACCCCGAGCAGATCTCCGGCACCGGTT
This sequence comes from Streptomyces sp. NBC_00102, assembly GCF_026343115.1. Taxonomy (GTDB): domain Bacteria; phylum Actinomycetota; class Actinomycetes; order Streptomycetales; family Streptomycetaceae; genus Streptomyces. The sequence continues at coordinate 5,011,418 of NZ_JAPEMC010000001.1, read as the reverse complement.
CGGCGGTGACCTCCGCGTGGGCGCGGCTCAACGCCTCGGCGAGCCTGCCGATGCTCAACCGGGCCATCCGGCAGACCTATCCGCCGGGTTCGGCCTTCAAGATCGTGACGGCGGCGGCGGCGCTGGACGCCGGGGTGGTGGACGACCCCGACGAGGAGACCGACACCCCGTCCCCGTACGTCCTGCCGGGTACGTCCACCGTGCTGCCCAACGAGTCGAGCGGCTGCGAGAAGGCGTCGCTGGCGGAGGCGATCCGGGTCTCCTGCAACACCGTGATGGCGCATCTGGGGGTGCGGGTGGGCCTGGACGGGATGGTGGAGGCGGCGGAGAACTTCGGCTTCAACGACGCCGGGCTGCGGATTCCGTCGGGGGTGGCGAAGAGCAACTTCGACACGGAGATGAGCGACGACCAGCTGGCGCAGTCCTCGATCGGGCAGTTCGACACGACGGCCACCCCGCTCCAGATGGCGATGGTCGCCGCCGCCGTGGCGAACGACGGCGAGATCGCCCACCCGCGGCTGGTGGACCGTACGACCAAGCACGACGGCGACACGGTGTCGCAGACGTCCACCCGCTCCTACCGGCGGGCGATGAGTCCGTCGACCGCCGTCCAGTTGCGGCGGATGATGGTCGACGTGGTGGAGAACGGCACCGGGACCAACGCGGCGATCGGCGGCGTCACGGTCGGCGGCAAGACGGGTACCGCGCAGCACGGGGTCGACAACACGGGGGCGCCGTATGCCTGGTTCATCTCGTGGGCGCAGTCGGAGGGCTCGGCGCGGCCCGAGGTGGCGGTCGCGGTGGTGGTGGAGGACGCCGCGGCGGACCGCGCGGACATCAGCGGCGGCGGCAGCGCGGCGCCGATCGCGCGCGCGGTGATGGAGGCGGCCCTGTCGCAGGGGTGACTCTGCGGGGGGCGCCCCGTCCGCACGGGGCGATCGCGTCACCGGCGCAGGTGTCCCCTGGGCGCGGGTGACACCGGCGTGGGTGGACAGGACCGGAACGGTGGGTGCGGATGCGGGAACGGACCGGCGCGCCCGGTCCGCGGCCGGGCGCCTTCCCGCCGGGCGCCTTCCCGCCGGGGTGACACGGAACGCGCCCCCGGTCACCGGTGGGCTCAGCCGATCGGCTTCAGCATCTCCTCGCGCACCTTCGCCGTCTCCTCCGCGGCCTTCTCCAGATCGATGTCCTCAGGGGCCAGGGTGACGTCGTCGGCGCGCAGGATCGCGACCATCGCCCCGGTGTTGTCGTCGCCCCACGCGCACATCGGGATGAGGGAGACCGCGTCCCCGGTGCCCGACTGCTGCACCTGGCACTCGATCGTGATGTCGTAGCCGTCGGGGGTGAACTTCTTGGCGGGCACCGCCAGGGAGTCGCCCCCGCCGGACCCCGCCGCGCCCTTCATGATGGAGCCCCGCGTGAACGCGGGATTGGCTATGCGGCCGTACATCCCGGAGACGATGAGGACACCGCCGTCCTCGGAGTCGTACTGGACGACGACGGCCTTGGGGTCGCGGATGCTGAGGTCGGGGGTGTCCTCGATCTCCTTGCCCTCGGTGGCGGATCTGTCCTGGAACAGGGTGAACTCCCCGTCCAGCAGGGTCTTCTGGACCACCAGCTTGTTCTTCGCCTCGGGGAAGGCCGCGTCGGAGCCCTTGTCGACGAGCTGCGCGACCCCGTAGACGACACCGGCGGCCACCACGAGGGCTCCGACCACGATGCCGACGATGAGCTTGACCGGCTTCTTGCGCGGGGGCTGCTGCTGCGGCCAGCCGGGCGCCGTCGGCTGCCCGGGCATCCCGGGCATCCCGGGCTGTCCCCAACCGGACTGCGGCTGGGGCGCGTTCGGATGGCCGTACCCGGGCTGCGGGGCGTTCGGGTAGCCGTATCCCGGCTGCTGCGGCGCGTTCGGGTCGCCGAACCCGGGCTGCTGCGGGGCGTTCGGGTAGCCGTATCCCGGCTGCGGCTGGGGCGGGTTCGGCTGACCGGGGTACGGCGGGTACTGCGGCGGCTGCTGGGACGGCGGCGCGGGAGGGCCGAAGGGGCCCGGCTGCTGGGACGGCGGCGTGGGAGGTTCGAAGGGGCCCGGCTGCTGGGGCGGCGGCGTGGTCATGCCTCCACGCTACGGCACCGCCCTGACAGGTCCCTGCCCAACGGCCGGCCCCCGGTCGGCCGGGAGAGCGCCACCCACGCACGGCGTCAGGACTCCGGAAAACCCGTCAACGGCTCCCGCTTGTGCAGCCATTCACCGGGCACCCGCCCGGTCCCCGTGGCGGCGCCGACCACCCCGCCGGTGATGGCGCACGTGGTGTCCACGTCACCGAAGCCCTCGGCGGTGGACCAGAGCGCCGCCTCCAGGTCGTCCGGGTGACGCGCCGCGGTCCACAGCGCGAAGGGCACCGTGTCGTCGGCCCGGACGCGCTGCCCGTTGCCCAGGACGTCGGCGGCCCGCCAGGGTTCGGTGGCGAACGGCAGCTCCGCGGCCCGGTGCAGACCGTCCCGTACGAGCCCTTCCGGCGTGCGCTCCGCGACGGCGGAGAGCGCGAGTGCGCCCCGGACCGAGAGGGCCGCCGCGACCGCCACGGCGACCGCGCCGGCGATGCCCTCCGGATGGGCGTGGGTGACCTCGGCCTGGAGGCGTGCCTGCCGGGAGACGTGGTCCAGGTCGGCGTGGAAGCGGGCCCCCAGCGGGGCGACCCGCATGGCCGCCCCGTTGCCGAGGCTGCCTCCCTCGAAGAGCCCGGGGGCGAGGGTGCGCCAGTCGGCGGGTGCGGTCAGCAGCTGGGGCAGCAGCATGTGCATGCCGTGGCCGTAGCCACGCCCCTGGTCCGCGTCGAAGGTGAGGGCGAAGGTGAGGGCCAGCCGGTCCTGGACGACTTCGCCGCGGGCGGCGAGGACCTGGTCGAGGGCGAGGGCCAGCGCGGTGTCGTCGGTCCAGTGCCATCGGGGTTCGCAGGGGGTCCGGCGGTCCGTGATCTCGCGGACCGCCTGCCGGCGTTCACGGAAGAGGGGGAACCACCGCTCGCCGAACGCGTCGCCGAGGGAGAGCCCTTCGAGGCTGCGGCGGGCCGCGTCGGCGTCCGCCCGGGGAACGTCCGCCGGAGTGTTCCGCGAGGAGTTCGTCATACGGTCATTCTCTCGCGGCCCGCCGCCCGCGCCCACCGGTTTCGGCCTCCGTATCGGCTCGGCAACAAGACTGTTCCGCACAGCAGTTGGCGTGACGCACGCCATGGGACCGAGGGCCGACAAGTAGGACCCGAGGGATTGACGGCCTTGCTGACAAGCAGTCCAATAAGAGGTGACCCCAGGTAACCCACGTGCGAGGTACCCCAGTCATGACGACAGTGAGCGAACACGACGTCCAGGTCCTCCGCGACGCGCTCGGCCCGCTCCGGGACCGCGAGCAGATCGCCGAGCGCCTGCTCGAATCCTCGGCCAAGCACTCCTTCGACCCCGAGACCGAGATCGACTGGGACTCGGCGATCGAGGACGGCAAATGGTTCTGGCCGCCCGAGCTGGTCTCCCTCTACGACACCCCGCTCTGGCGGAAGATGTCCGAGGAGCAGCGGATGGACCTCGCCCGGCACGAGGCGGCGTCGCTCGCCTCGCTGGGCATCTGGTTCGAGATCATCCTGATGCAGCTGCTGGTCCGGCACATCTACGACAAGCCGGTGACCAGCAACCACGTGCGGTACGCACTGACCGAGATAGCCGATGAGTGCCGCCACTCGATGATGTTCGGCAAGATGATCCAGTGGGGCCAGGCCCCCACGTACCCGGTTCCGCGCGGCTACCACAACGTGGCGCGGGTCCTGAAGAGCGTCTCCACCACCCCGGGTTCGTTCGCCGCGACCCTGCTGGGCGAGGAGATCCTCGACTGGATGCAGCGGCTGACCTTCCCGGACGAGCGCGTCCAGACCCTGGTGCGCGGGGTGACCCGCATCCACGTCGTCGAGGAGGCCCGGCACGTCCGGTACGCCCGCGAGGAGCTCCGCCGCCAGATGGTGACCGCCCCGCGCTGGGAGCGGGAGCTGACCCGGCTGACCTCGGGCGAAGCGGCCCGGGTGTTCTCCGTCTGCTTCATCAATCCGCAGGTGTACGAGAACGTGGGCCTGGACCGCCGCGAGGCACTCGCCCAGGTCAAGGCGAGCGGGCACCGCAAGGAGGTCATGCAGTCGGGCGCCAAGCGGCTCACCGACTTCTTCGACGACATCGGCGTGATGAACGGGGTGAGCCGCAAACTGTGGCGGAAGTCGGGCCTGCTGGCCTGAGTCCGGGGGCGTACGGCCCGGCTCCCGACCGGCCCCGCGTCCCCCCGGCCCCGCGTCCCCCGCACGGCCCGGCCGTCACCGCCCGCCCCGGGTCGCCGTCGCCGTCGGTGTCCGGTGGGCGAGACTGTGCGGGTGAGAAGCGAGAACACCCCCTTCGAGGGCGGCCCCCTGGACGGCAGGGTCCTGCCCGTCCTCACCGGCCCCACCGGCCACCCGCCCCAGTGGTACGTGGTGCCGGTGCCGGCCGAGGACGGCGGCCCGCCGACGGTCCACGCGTACCGCCGTGTTCCGGCCGGACACACCCCCCGGCTCCACATCCAGCGCGGCTGGCGGTACGAGTACGCCCCCGGGGGACGGGAGCGCTTCCGCCCCAAGTGGCCCTGGACGAAGCCGAACAGCGGCGGCTGACCGCGCGGGACAGCCCTTAGGATCGGCGGTCAGGTGCCGAGGGACGGTCACGAGGGGGGTGCGCCATGGAGGCGCTGCGTCAGGACGATCCACGCCGCTTCGGCCCGTACACCGTGCTGGCCCGTCACCGCGGGACGGCGAGCGCGGTGAGCTGGGTGGCGCGCGGGGCGGACGCCGGGGATCTGGTGCTGGTCACCGCCGCACGGCCGGAGCTCGCCGCGGTGCCCGCCTTCCGGCGCCGCTTCCTGGCCGAGGTCCGCACCGCCGAACGGCTGGCCGGCGGCTGGGTGCAGCCGCCGCTCGACGTCCCGGGCGACGGTGACAGTCCGGGCGCGGCCTCCGGGCCGGAGCGGCTCTGGACCGCCACCCGTTTCGTCCCCGCGCTGACGCTCGCCGAGGCCATCGCCGTCGCGGGGCCGCTGCCCGAGCGGGCGGTACGGATACTGGGCGCGGGCGTCGCGGAGGTGCTGGCCCGGGTGCACGCCACCGGTTCCGCCCTGCAGGGCCTCTCGCCGGGCACGGTGCTGCTGGCCGCCGACGGCCCCCGGCTGACCGCCTTCGGGCCGCTGGGCGGGGCCGCCGCCGCCGAGGCACTGCCGGGCGGGCAGCTCTCCGTACGGCTCGGCTACCTCACCCCGGAGCAGATCGCCGGCCACGAGGTGGGCGCCGCGTCCGACCTCTTCGTGCTCGGGCTGCTGCTGGCGTACGCGGCGACCGGGGCCACCCCGTTCGCCGAGGGCCCGGCCGAGCGGACGGCGGACCGGATCGCGCGCGGGGAGCCCGGGCTGGACGGCGTACCCGCCGAGTTGCGGGAACTGGTCGCCGGGTGCCTGGCGAAGGATCCGCGAAGCCGCCCGAGTGCCGCGTCCGTCGCCGCGTCGCTGGCGCTGGAGGGTGCGGCGGCGCTCGCCCGGAACGGCTGGCTGCCCGCACCCCTGTCGGCGGCGGTGGCGGACCAGGAGGCCCGGGCGCGGGCGCTGGAGGCCCCGGTGGAGCCCCCGGCCGCCCCTGCGGCCCCGGACGGGGAGACGGCCACCCGGTTCCTCGACACCCGTTCCCGCGAGGGACTGTCGGACCACCCCACCACCCGGCTCGCCGCACTCGGGGCTGCCCCGGCGCAGGACGCCCCGGAGCACTCCCCCGGTCGGGCCCTGGCGACCCGGCAGCCCGCGCCGGCCGCCCTCGCCGTCCCGTCGGCCGCCCCCTCCCCGGGCTCGCTGCTTCCGGCGCGCCGGGCCCTGGCGTCGCCCGCCGGAGGCTCGCTCTCCGGCCAGGCGCCGGCCGCTCCGGCGTACCCGCTGCCGTACTCCGGCACCTCCCTCCCGGGCGGCGGCTCCCTGCCCACCGGCCCGGGAACCCCGCCGGTGCGGCAGGCACCTCCGGGACCGGACCGGACCGCGCTCTTCCCCACCCGCAGGTCGCTGCTGGCCACGGTCGCCGCCGGTGCGCTGGGCCTGCTGGCCGGCGGCATCGCGGTGGGCGCCCTCGGGGACGACGGCACGCCCGCCCCGGTGGCCGACGGCAAACCCGGGCCCAGCAGGGGGCCCGCTCTGCCGGGACAGCCGCCCGCCCTCACCTGGACGTACGCGCACCCGGCGTCCGAGGCGGAGCCGCTGACCGCCGCACTCTGGCAGGACCGACTGCTGGTGCTGACGAGCAAGGTCCAGGCGACCGCGGTCGATCTCCGTACGGGCAAGAAGCTGTGGCAGCGCGCGGACGCCGCCGAGGGTCAGGCGGCGCTCGCCGCCGGGGACAGCCTCGTCTTCGTCGCGGGCCCGACCGCGTTCCTCTGGCTGTCGCCGGAGACCGGCGAGGTGAAGCACCGGGTGCGGTACGCGGACGGGTTCGCCGGCCTGCCCGGACTCCGGGTCGGCACACTGACCGGGCAGTCCGGCTCCGTCGTCTGGTTCTCCGGCGCGCGGACGGTGACCGTGGAGGCCCCGAAGCCGGCCAAGGGCAAGAAGCCGGGCAAGGACAAGCAGGTCGATCAGGCGTACTTCTTCGCGTACGACCTGGTGAGCCGCCAGGAGGTGTGGCGGGTCCAGGTACCGGCGGGCCGGGACCACGCGGGCCCCGAGTACCGGCTGACGGCCGCCCGCCTCAACGACATCGTCGTGCGCCAGGACGCCTCCACCCTCACCCCCGCCGATGTGCACGCGACCAAGGGGAAGGGCACCTTCCGCTGCTTCGACCGGGCGACCGGAAAGCCGCTGTGGGGCCGGCAGTTCGGCGCGGTCCCGGTCCGGGGCGCGGCGGGCGGCGATGAGGAGGGGCGGCTCTTCGCGGCGGTCGGCGGCAACCTGGAGAGCTGGGACACGGAGTCCGGGAAGCGACTGTGGCGGCTCGACGGTACGGCCGCGTCCTCGGAGTTCGGCGTTCCGGTGGAGTCGGGCGACCTGATCGCCACCACCAACCGCAGCCAGGAGGTCGGTCTGGTCGAGCGCGAGACCGGCAAGCTCCTCTGGCTGCGCTCCACCGAGGTACCGGCCGGTGGCTCCGCGCCAGCCCTCGCGGTCACCGCGTCCGGCGACACCGTCCTCGCCTCGGACACCACGCAGGTGACGGCGTTCGACGCGCGGGACGGCCGGCGGCTGTGGAAGTTCCAGGACATCGGGGTGGCGGAGCCCAAGGGCGCCACCGTCACCGGCCCGTACCGGACCCTCACGACCGGACAGACCGCGGTCGTCCTGCGGGGCCGGGCGGTCTACGCGTTCCCGGTGAGCTGACCGGGCGGCGGCCGGCTGGTGGCGGACGGCGGTCGGCGGTCGGCGCTCCGGCCCCCGCCGTACGGGGTGACGCGGGGCGCCACGCCGCGTGGTGCTTGCGCCGCCGGGCACCAAGTGAGCGGATAAATATGATTCGCACACTTTTAGGGGCCCGATCGGCCCGGTCCGGACCCCGTCCGGCGCACGGACCGGCCCCGCACCGTCACCGGAGGTGATGACGTGTCAGGCAGGCTTCTGCGAGCGGTCTGCGCGACGGCGGTCCTGGCCGCCGTCGCCGCCCGCGCCCCGTCCGGCGCCGCCCCGGACCCACGCCCGGCACCCGAGCCCCCCGAGGTCTCCGCGAAGGAGTCCCCCCGGCCGAAGAGGTCCGTCGGCCCGTCCCCCACCCCGTCCCCCACCCCGTCTCCCGCTCCGTCCCCCACCCCGTCCCCCGGCGTGACCGTGGACGCCTCCGAGGCCCTCGCGGGACGTACGCCGTCCGCGACCGCCACGCCCTCCCCCGCGAAGGAGAAGGAGGACGACGCCCCCGCCGGCACCGGGGACCCGTCGGACGTTCCCGATGCCACCCCCTTGTCCGCACCCGACGCCACCCCCGCCCTGCTCACCGAACTCCGGACTCTCTATCGGCAGATGGAGCAGGCGACCGAGAAGTTCAACGCGGCCGACGAGAAGCTGAGGCGGCAGACGGCCGCCACCCGCACGGTGAACGACCGGCTGACGAGGGCCCGTCGCACGCTCGGCAGCGGGCGTGCGGACGCCGGGCGGCTGGCCCGCGAGCAGTACCGGGACCGGTCCGACTTCTCCGCGTACCTCCGGCTGCTGCTGGCGGACGGCCCGTCCGGCGTGTTCGACCAGAGCCATGTGATCGACCGGGCGGCGGCCGGGCGCGCGGCCACCGTCGACCGCCTCACCAAGGCCGAGAAGCGGGCCGGGGTCCTCGCGGCCGCCGCCCGCAAGGCGCTCGCCGAGCAGCGGGCGCTCGCGGCGGAGCAGCGGCGGCGACGCGACTCCGTACGGACGGCGCTGGACGGGGTGGAGGCGCGGCTCGCGGGCCTGACGCCCGCCCAACTCGGCGCGGTCTCGGCCCTGGAGGACGACGAGGTGGACGCGGCCCAGCAGGATCTGGTCGCCTCCGGCGCCCTCGGCTCGACGCGGCCGCCGTCCGGGCAGGGCGCCGAGGCCGTGGCGTACGCGATCGAGCAGATCGGCAAGGAGTACGAGTGGGGGGCCGAGGGGCCGGACACCTTCGACTGCTCCGGGCTCACCATGCGGGCCTGGGAGCATGCCGGGCTGGCCGTCCCCCGGACCTCGCAGGAGCAGTGGGCGGGGCTGCCCCGCGTCCCGGTCTCCTCGCTGCGCCCGGGCGACCTCGTCGTGTACTACCCGGAGGCCACGCACGTGGCGCTGTACATCGGTGACGGCCTGGTGGTGCAGGCGCCGAGGCCGGGCGCGGTGGTGAAGGTGTCGCCGCTGGCGTCGAACCCGCTGCTCGGCGCCGTACGCCCCGACCCGGAGGGCGTACCGCTGACCACGTACGTCCGGCCGGAGTTGCCGGAGGGGGCGTCGGAGGGTTCGGACACGGGGTACGACGCATCGGTCGAGCCGCCCGAACAGTGACGGGGGGCTGCGCGCTCATGCCCGGAAGTGGTGGACCGCCGCCCCGAGCGTGCCGACGCTCAGCCACATCAGCGCGCCCCACAGGGCGATGCCGGCGAGAAGACCCTCGCGCGCGATCCGGGCGAAGAGCGCGGCCGGCACGAGCAGGGACACCCGGGTCATCCGCCGGTAGTGCCGCTTCCACTCCTCCCGCGACATCCGCGCCGCACTCACCGGGGGAGCTTCGTCAGGGTGTACAGCACCCAGGCGTCCGGGTCGCCGACGTACTGGTAGACGGTGACCCGGCCGTCACTGCCGCCCACTTCCCACGGCGTCCAGTCGCACTCCGGGACGGTGACGGCGATCGCCTGCCCCCTGGGCCCCTCGCCGCGGTCGTAGCTCCAGGTGCCCCGGCCGGTGCACCGCTCCATCCCCTCGGTGTCCTCGGCGTCGTAGGCCGGGTCCCCGACGGCCGAGACCACCGCGACGCCGTCGTCCGACAGGGTCAGGGTCCCGCCGTTCCCGTCGGTCCATTCGCCCACCAGGGACGCGCGGCTGACGACCGGTGGGGCGTACGCGTCGACGATGCCGAGGTCGAGGGCCATGACCCCGAGGACGCCGGTGCCGAGCACCGCCAGGGTGCCCCACAGCAGGACACTGCCGAAGAGCCCCTTGCGCGCGATGCGGGTGAAGAGGGCGGCCACGGAGAGCAGCACCGTCGCCGCGCACCATGCGCTCACCGCGTCGATCGGCCCGAGGAAGCCGGTCAGGGCTGCGAGCAGACCCAGCGGCGCGAGCCCGGCCGCGGCGACCGCCGGTACCCACCACCAGATCTCACGCCCGGTGAACCTGCGCCCCAGCGCCTCGCTCAGCCGCACGGTGGGGATCACCAGGAGCAGCGACAGCACGGCTCCGAGGAGGGCGCCCGGTATCGCCAGGAAGGGCATCAGGAACAGCCCCAGGGCGTTGATGTCCGCGTTCGGAGACTCCTGCGTCTGCCCGTGGAGCTCGGTAAGGATGGCGACGGTCACCGCCTCCAGGAACAGCACGAGCATTGAGATCCACATCATGCGGTCGAACGACCGTTCTCTCTCCATGGAGAGCCCCCTCACGACAGGGCGGCGGCACGCCGGACAACGCGGCGAGCGGCGCACCGAAACATCGCGGCACGCCCGATGGGCGGCTGCGGCAGCACTCATCCTGCCAGGGAATTTGAACGTGTTCAATATTGACTGTCGGCTCGTCACGGACAGCCCCCGCCCAAGCGAAAGACACCGCCCACCGGCGAATTGCCGATGGACGGTGCCAGAAGGAGAAGCGGTGCGGGTCAGGCGCCCGCGACGGAGGCCAGGTACGCGTTCGTCTTCTCGGGCTCGAAGAAGAAGTTGTCGAAGTCGGCCGGGTCGTTGAAGCCGTTGGCGAAGCGGTCGGCGACCGGCTGCATCTGGCCGGCGGCGCCGATCAGGTTCAGCACGTGCTCCGGCGGGACGCCGAGCATGGCGTTCGTCCACTTCACGACGTGCTGGGCGGTGTCCCAGTAACGGTCGAAGGTGGCCTGCATCCAGTCGGCGTCGAACGCGCGGTCGCCGTGCTCGATGATCGACTCCAAGTAGGCGTTGGCGCACTTGGAGGCCGAGTTGGAGCCCTGGCCGGTGATGGGGTCGTTGGCCACGACCACGTCGGCCACGCCGAGCACCAGCCCGCCGCCGGGGAGCCGGCCGATCGGGTTGCGGACGGTCGGCGCGTAACGGCCGGAGAGGGTGCCGTTGGCGTCGGTCAGCTCGACCTTGGTGGCGCGGGCGTACTCCCACGGCGTGAACCGCTCCATGAGCTCCAGCGTCTTGGCCAGGTGCTCCGAGGGGTCCTTGATGCCCTGGAAGACGTCGAGCGGACCGCCCGGGACGCCCTCCCAGAACAGGATGTCCGCGCGCCCCGAGGTCGTCAGGGTCGGCATCACGAACAGTTCGCCGACGCCAGGCACCAGGTTGCAGCGGACCGCGTCGAACTCCGGGTGCTCCGGGCGCGGGCCCATGCCGTGGACGTACGAGACCGCCAGCGCCCGCTGCGGGGCGTCGAACGGCGAACGCGAGGCGTCCCGGCCGAACATGGAGACCAGCTCGCCCTTGCCGGCCGAGACCATCACCAGGTCGTACGTACGGGAGAAGTAGTCCAGGTCCGAGACGGCCGCACCGTGGATGACGAGCTGCCCGCCGCGCTGGGCGAAGGTCTCCATCCAGCCGGCCATCTTCACCCGCTGGTCCACCGACTGCGCGAAGCCGTCCAGCTTGCCGACCCAGTCGATGACCCGCGAGGAGTCGGGACCGGCGACCGAGACGCCGAGGCCCTCGATCTTCGGGGCTTGGGTTTCCCAGAAGTTGAGCTGGTAGTCACGCTCGTACTGCAGGGCGGTGTCGAACATGCACTGCGTGGACATGACCCGGCCGGTCCGGATCTCGTCGGCCGTACGGTTCGACATGAGGGTGACTTCGTACCCGCGCGACTGCAGGCCGAGGGCGAGCTGGAGTCCGGACTGGCCGGCTCCGACTATGAGTATCTTCCGCATGGGAAACTTCTCCGTTTACGTGGTGCGTCGATCGGGGGGCGCTTCTCAGACAGGGGTGGCGTCGAGAGCATGCCCCACGAGGGTGAGCAGCGACTCGACGACGGTGATCCTGTTACGCGCGTCCATGATCATCACAGGCACGTGCTGAGGCACACTCAGGGCCTCCCTGACGTCCACCGCTTCGTAGAGGTCGGACCCCTCGAAGTGGTTGACGGCCACGATGTACGGCAGCCCGCAGCTCTCGAAGTAGTCGAGCGCCGGGAAGCAGTCGGAGAGGCGGCGGGTGTCGGCCATGACGATCGCGCCGATGGCGCCGCGCACCAGGTCGTCCCACATGAACCAGAACCGCTGCTGGCCGGGCGTGCCGAAGACGTACAGGACGAGGTCGTCGTCGAGCGTGAGGCGCCCGAAGTCCATGGCCACGGTGGTGGTGGCCTTGTCCGGGGTCGCGGTGAGGTCGTCGGTCTCCTCGCTGGCCCGGGTCATGACCGCTTCGGTCTTCAGCGGGGTGATCTCGGAGACCGCGCTCACGAAGGTCGTCTTGCCCACGCCGAAGCCGCCGGCCACCACGATCTTGGTCGCGGTGGGCGCGCGCGTATGGTCCAGCTGCCACGCCTGAACCGGGTCCTCGACAGGGCGTGCCCGGTCCTTGGCGTCCGGTTGACGCGGGGTGAACAGCGTCGGCTCGGCGGGGGCCGGTGCGGTGGGCGCGGGCTCGGCGAGCGTCGGCGCGGAGAGCTTCGGCTCAGAGACGACGGAGTCCATTGAGCACCCTTTCGAGCAGTGCGCGGTCGGGCTGACCGGCGCCGTGGCCGGTTCCGTACACGCGGATCTTTCCCTGGTCGGCCAGGTCGCTGAGCAGCACCCGGACCACACCGAGCGGCATCTTCAGCAGGGCGGAGATCTCGGCGACCGTACGCATACGGCGGCAGAGTTCGACGATCGCCAGGAGTTCCGGCATGACCCGGGTGTTGAGGTTGCCGTTGGTGAGCTCGCGGCGCTCCTCGGGGGCCTCCAGCGCGGCGACGAAGGTCTCGACGAGCAGCACGTGTCCGAAGCGGGTGCGCCCCCCGGTGAGGGAGTACGGGCGGACCCGTGCGGGCTTCCGTTCGGACCCCCGCACGGGGAGCCTGCGGGCGGGTTCGGCGGCGGACGTCACTGGGAGCTCTCCATCGATTTGCGCAGCTCATTGCGGAGTTCGGGGGTGAGGACATGTCCGGCCCGGCCGACGAAGAGCGCCATGTGGTAGGCGATGACACCCATGTCGCAGTCGGGGGTGGCGTGGACGCCGAGGAGGGAGCCGTCGCTGATCGACATGACGAAGACGCTTCCTTCCTCCATCGCGACCATCGTCTGCTTGACGCCGCCGCCGTCCATCAGCTTCGCGGCCCCCATGGTGAGGGATCCGATGCCGGAGACGATGGTGGCGAGGTCGGCGCTGGAACCCCTCGGGCTCTGCTGGTTCCCGGCGGCCGGAGCGGCCTGGTGACCGGGGTCGGAGGAGAGCAGCATGAGCCCGTCGGACGAGACGACCGTGACCGAGTGGACTCCTGGTACCTCCTCCACCAGATTGCTCAGCAACCAGTGCAGGTTCCGGGCTTCGGTGCTCAGCCCGAGCGTGCTGGGCGCAGTCAACTGCGTGCCTCCTCGACAGTGTCCCCCGTCTCCTGGCCGTCCGGGCGGCCGGCCAGGTCGGTGCGTGCGTCCGGCGCGATCGGTGCGTCGGGCTCCACGCCTTCCGCGATCTCCGCCTCCACGTCCCGGCGGCCCTCACGTGCTCCTCGCTGGAATCCGCCGAGCCGCCGCCGGAGTGCTTCCTTGTCCAGGCTGCCCGTGCGCTCCCCGGAGGGTGCGTCGGCGGGCTTGACCACCCGGGGGGTGCGCTTGGGCAGCCCCTTGTCGGTGACCCGCTCGGGCTGCCGGGGAGCCGGCACGGACTCGGTGGACGCGGCCTCCCTCGTGGGAAGCGGGGCGGGCTCGGGGACCGGCGGGGCCTGGGGGTACGCGTGCTGCGCGTTCCCGGGCAGCGGGAAGGGCCGGGGCTCCGGCGCCTCGTAGGGGTCGTGGGCGGCCGGGGCGGTCGTACCGGCGGTGTCGGCGGGCCGCTCGTGCCGGTCGGGGCCGATGGCGTACGGGTTTCCGGTCGCTTCCGGGGCCGGCGTGGGGGCGGCTTCCGGGGCCGGTGCGGGCGCCGCTTCCGGGGCCGGTGCGGGCGCCGCTTCCGGGGCCGCCTCCGGAACGGGCGGGAGGCGGAACTGCATGGTGGTCTCGGCCGGGGACTCGGCGGGTGCCGGGGACGGGGCGACGGCCGGTTCCCCGGGCGCGGCGGGGACTGCGGCCGGGGCCGCGTCGGCGCCGGCGTCCCGGATGGTCCGCTCGGCGGCGGCGATCAGCGGGTCGCCGGCGGGGAGCGCCGGCGAACGTCCCTGCAGCGTGTTGGAGTTCGCCTCGGCGACCGAACCCGGGAGGTTCAGCGCCGGCGCGCCGCCCGGTACGTTCACCGGCGGCGGCGAGGCAGCGGGCGGGGCCTTCGGCAGCAGGGCCTGCGGCAGCACGACGACCGCCGTCACACCGCCGCCGGTCTTCTGCGGCTGCAGCCGCACCTGTACACCGTGGCGCGCGGCCAGCAGCGCGGAGACCTGGAGGCCGAGTCCGGCGCCGTCGTCTCCGGGCTCCCCGGTCCGGAAGGACGCCGGGTCGGCGAGGCGGAGGTTGACCTCCTCCATCCGTGCGGCCGACATCCCGATGCCCTCGTCCTGCACGGAGAGCATCACCTCGCCGGTCTCCAGCAGCCAGCCGGAGAGCTCGACCCGCGAGTCCGGCGGGGAGAACGCGGTCGCGTTCTCCAGGAGTTCGGCGACCAGGTGGCTCAGGTCGTCCGCGGCGAACCCGGCGACCTGGGCGTACGGCGGCAGGGACTGGATCGTGACGCGTTCGTACCGCTCGATCTCACTGACGGCGGCGCGGGCCACGTCGACCAGCGGAATCGGCCCGGCGTGTCCCTGGCCGTGGTCGGCGCCCGCGAGGACCAGCATGTTCTCGCCGTGGCGGCGCATCACGGTGGCGAGGTGGTCGAGCTTGAAGAGGGTGGCCAGCCGCTCGGGGTCCTGCTCCCGCTCCTCCAGGTTCTCGATCACACCCAACTGGCGCTCGACGAGCCCGAGGCTGCGCAGCGAGAGGTTGACGAAGGTGTGGTGCACGGTGGTGCGCAGCCGCTGGAGTTCGGCGGTGAGGTCGGCGACCTGGACCTGGAGTTCGGCGCGCTGGAGGCTGAGGGCCTCGCGGCCGGCGATCAGTTCGGCGTGCTCCGCGCGGAGTCCGCCGGTCTGCCCGGCGAACTCGCCGTGCAGGGCGAGCAGTCGTTCGTGCAGCGCGTTGATCGAGCGGACGACCTGGGCGAACTCGTCGTTGCGGCCCCGGTAGGCGATCGCTTCGGCCGACTCGGGTTCGGCGGCCAGCCGGGCGGAGCCGATGCGCAGGACGGCGAGCGGCTGGGTGAGGGTGCGGGCGACCGCGGTGGAGACCCCGACCGCGATGAGGAAGCAGCCGCCGAGCAGGGCGAGGGAGAGTTCGAGCCCGGTGACGTCGTCGTCGCGGAGCTTCTCCAGCCGCTGCACCTGGGCGGTGCCGAGCGCCGATTCCACGCCGCGCATCCGGTCGATGCGCGCGGAGAGGGCGGCCGACAGCTTCTTGGAGCTGGTCTCCCGGTCGGCGTCGGAGAGTTCGGGGCTGTCGGTCAGGGCGGCGAGGTACTTGTCGGCGCTGTTGACCTCGGGTCCGGTGACGGTGGAGGAGAGCTTGTCGCGGGCGCCGGCGCCCGCCGCCTGGTCGAAGTCGGCCAGGGCGGCGAGTTCACGGACCCGGGCCTGCTGGGCGGCGGCGCTCAGCTCGTCCCGGGCCCGGTCGTCGGCCGACTTCTCGTCGTCGCCGCTCGTCACGGGGAGCCCGGTGTAGGGGTCGTACTCCTGGACGGGCTCCGGGCTGGGCACGGCGAGGGCCGCGAGCAGCAGTCCCCGGGTGGCGGAGGCCTGTTCGACGGCGGTGGAGAGGGCCAGCGGCGCGCGCGTGGCCGCGGCCGCGCGCGGTGGGGTGCTCTCGGCGAGGTCGGCGGCGAGGTCGTGGAGCTTGGCGATGACCTCGGAGTACGCCTGATGGGTGGCGAGGGCCGAACCCTTGCCGCCGACCGCGTCGCGGCGCAGCGACGGGACGGTGGAGAGGTCCCGTCGGAGCGTGGCGGGGGCGGCCTCGCGGATCTCGTCGATCTGCTGGTCGACCCGGGCGCTGAGGCTGTCGGCGCCCGGCTTGGCGCCGTCGTCGCCGTCACCGTCCTTGCCGCCGTAGGTCTTACGGCCGCCCGCGATGTACGCGGTGATCGCGTCCCGTTCGTCGGCGAGCGAGTGCGCGAGCGTGATGGCCTGCTGGTCGAGTTCGGCCAGGGTCACGAGGTTCTGCGACTCGTTGAGGTCGGAGGAGGCACCGAGGGCCGCCGGGGCGCCCGCCGCTATGACGGTGATCCCGACGACGGCGACGCCCGCCACGAGCCGGCTGCGTACGCGCGCCCTGCGCTTGTCGCCGCCCGCCACCGGAGCGGTCGCCCCGGAAACGTCCTGCGTGCCGACCTTGCCCCGCGGCCGCTTCTTCTGCACCGGTGCTCGCATTCTTGACTCGTCCACCCATGAAGCAGAGGTGACGCAACGTCACATGCACGCATTCCCCCACTCCTGGTCCGGCTTCTGACCATTCCAGCCCTTTTGGGAGGGGGGCGCACAACGACTGCTCCGCCACTCGAACGAGTGAACATCACTCGTGAGCGGGCGAACAAGTCTCCCCTGTGCGGCCACGCCCCATGCGTCGCACGCCGGGTGGACCTTCCGCGCGCGCTTTGGCAGGATGCCCGCCCGCACCGCGCCGATGCCCTCGGCGCCGCCCCGCGGGCCGGTCTGACCTGCTGGTACGCACCGACGTTCGCAGCATGCAGACGATGTGAAGGCGTCGTGCAGACTGGTTGCCATGCGCATCGAACTCGCCGGTACGCCCGGCAGCCCCGAACGCCCCGACGAAGACTGGGTCATGGCCGCCCTCCCCGCGTCCGGCCAGGGTGGGTGCCTGGTCCTGCTGGACGGAGTGACTCCCCCTCCCGGCGACGACGGTTGTGTGCACTCGGTGCCCTGGTTCACCTCGCGGCTGGGCGGAGCGCTGGCCGAACTGTCCGCTTCACGCCCGGATCTGACCTTGCGGGAGATCCTGGCGGAGTCGATCCGGCGCACCGCGGACGCCCATCGCATCTCCTGTGACCTTTCTCACGTAAGGACGCCTCAGGCAACCGTCGTCATGGCCCGCTGGGACGAGGCGGCGGTCGAGTACCTGGTGCTCTCCGATTCGGTGCTGCTGCTGGAGTCCCCGGACGGGAGCGTACGCGCGGTGGTCGACGACCGGCTCGACCGACTTCCGCCGGGAACCCTCTCGTCCACGGAGCTGACGGACACCCTGGCCCGCAACATGGAGGGCGGATTCTTCACCGCCGCCGCCGATCCGGCCGTCGCGTCACGTGCGGTGACGGGTGGTCTGCCGCTCGGCGAGGTGCGGGCGATGGCCGCCCTGACGGACGGGGCGAGCCGCTGGACCGAGATGTTCCGGGAGGGGGACTGGAAGGCCCTGTTCGGGCTGCTGCGCTCGGCGGGTCCCCAGCGCCTCATCGACCGGGTACGGGAACGGGAGCGGGCCGACACGGACCGGGTCCACCTGGGCCGCGGCAAGCGGCACGACGACGCCACGGTGGCGCTGGTGGAGCTCTGAGCCCCTGAGCCCGCCCCCTCGCGCCCCGGCCCGCCGTCACCCCTCGGCGCGCTCGTTGAACTGGTGCAGCAGCCGGGCGAGTTCCGCGACCTCGGCGCGGTCCCAGTCGGCGAGCTTGCGGACGTAGCGGGCCCGCCGGGCGTCGCGGACGTGGCGGAACCGGGCGAGACCCTCCTCGGTGAGGTGGACGAGCGAGGCGCGGCCGTCCTCGGGATCCGGCTCACGGTTCACCAGACCGAGATCCTCCAGGGCGCGGAGTTGACGGCTCATGGTGGCCTTGCCGACGCCGAACCAGGCCGCCAGCTCGGTGGCCCGCTGCCGGCCCGCGGATTCCAGGCGGACGAGCAAGCCGTAGGCGGCGGACTCCAGTTCGGGGTGGACCTCGCGCGCCATCTCACCGGAGGTGGCGCGCGCCCGCCGCAGGATCACGGCCAGTTCGTGCTCCAGGGCGAGGAACTCCTGGTCCGCCGGAACCCCGGCGGCGGTGTCGGGACCGGTCCGGCTGTCGCTCTCCTCCACCACGGCACCCCTCATGCGTTTTCCACCTCTGAAACTTCTCCCCGCCGCGGGGCTTTTCCGCAGCTGGGCCAGTATTTCGCAGGAGTAGACCACAGGCGGGTCCCGGGCCCTCTTCCGGAGGGCGGGTCAACGCGCGTAGCGTCATCGCTGGGCGTGTTCGTGACAAGGCGCGCCCACCGGGGTCCGGCCCCTCCCGTACCCCGGTTTCGCGGTTCCTCCCACCGTCCCCCACCGAACCACGGAGGCACACCCATGTCCGAGCACAGATCCCGTTCCCGCACGGCTCGTCTGCTCGCTCCGGCCGGCGCCCTGCTCGCCGCACTCCCCCTTCTCCTCTCCCTGCCCGGCACCGCCTCGGCGGCCGACGTCCCGGCCCGGGGCACGGCCTCGCTCGGCATGGGCGTCGTCGCCCACGACGGCCGGGGCTCGCTGCCGGTCGGCACGAGCGCGACCCAGACCGAGGGCGTCGACGTCAGCAGCCACCAGGGCAACGTCGCCTGGTCGACGCTGTGGAGCGCCGGCGTGAAGTGGGCGTACGTGAAGGCGACCGAGGGGACGTACTACAAGAACACCTCGTTCTCGCAGCAGTACACGGGTTCGTACAACGTCGGGATGATCCGCGGTTCGTACCACTTCGCCACCCCGGACACGACCTCCGGGGCCGTGCAGGCGAACTACTTCGCCGACAACGGCGGCGGCTGGTCCAGGGACGGCCGGACCCTCCCGGGCGTGCTGGACATCGAGTGGAACCCGTACGGGGACCAGTGCTACGGCAAGACGCAGGCCGCGATGGTCTCCTGGATACGCGACTTCGTGAACACGTACAAGGCGCGCACCGGACGGGACGCGGTGATCTACACGGCCACCAGCTGGTGGACGACCTGCACCGGCAACAACGCGGGCTTCGGCGCGACCAACCCGCTCTGGGTGGCCCGCTACAACACCACGGTCGGCGAACTCCCGGCCGGCTGGGACTACTACACGATCTGGCAGTACACCTCGACCGGTACGACGGTCGGGGACCACAACAAGTTCAACGGCGCGCTGGACCGCGTACAGGCCCTGGCGAACGGCTGACACGACCTCGCGTTCCGCACCCCTGAACAGCCCGTGGCCCCGGTGACGACCGTCCGTCGCCGGGGCCGCGGCGTTCCGCCGGGCACCCGCCCCCCCCACTATGCACCCAATGTATACGCGGTATGTATAGTCCGGGCTGCCGTACCGGACGTACGGCTGTACCGCGCCGTGCCGACCGATGGATGGAGCCGCCTTGCCCAGAAGGATGCCCAAGACGCGCAGCTGGTTGACCCCCGCCCTGGTGACCGCGCTCACACTCGCTCTGGGCGGCTGTTCCATGGCCACCACCGCACCCGCCTCGGCCCGCAAGGAGGCGGGCTCCGACGCGAAGGGCGAACTCGGCCCGGTGGACTGCCGCGTCGCGAAGTGCATCGCCCTGACCTTCGACGCGGGGCCCGGCGCGGACACCCCGCACCTGCTGGACGTGCTCAAGGAGAAGAAGGTGCACGCGACTTTCTTCCTGCTGGGCAAGAACCACGTCCTCAAGCACCCCGACACCGTGCGGCGCATCGCGGACGAGGGCCACGAGGTGGCCAACCACACTTGGTCGCACGAGATCCTGACGGACAAGAAGCCCGACGAGATACGGGCCGAGCTGGAGAAGACGCAGGACGCCATAGCGAAGATCACCGGGAAGAAGCCCCGGCTGATGCGCCCGCCCCAGGGACGTACCGACGACACGGTCTCGGAGATCTGCAAGGATCTGGGGCTCTCCCAGATCCTGTGGAGCGCGACGGCCAAGGACTACTCGACCACCGACTCGGCGCTGATCGAGAAGCGCATCCTGGACCAGGCGAGCAGGGACGGCATCATCCTGCTCCACGACATATACAAGGGGTCCGTGCCCGCCGTACCGGGGATCATCGACGCCCTGCGGGCACGCGGCTACACCTTCGTGACCGTCCCCGAACTGATGGCCCCGGCCGAGCCCGTACCGGGCACGATCTACCGCCCCTGATCCGGGGAACGGCTCCCCCGGGTCGCGAGCGCGGGAACGGCCCGCCTCCCCGGAGTCTCCGGGGCGGCGGGCCGTCCGTGCCGGTCACGCGCGCGGCGGCACGTCCGTCACGCCGTGCCGCTCACGCCGCGGCCGGAACCTTCTCCCGCACAGCGGCGCCGGCCGGGGCGAGGGCGATCTCCAGCACCTGGCGGACATCCGTCACCGGGTGGACCTCCAGCTTCTCCAGGACCTCGGCGGGGACGTCGTCCAGATCCGCTTCGTTCCGCTTGGGGATCACCACGGTGGTGATCCCGGCCCGGTGCGCCGCCAGCAGCTTCTGCTTCAGGCCGCCGATCGGCAGCACCCGACCGGTCAGCGAGACCTCACCGGTCATCGCCACGTCCGTACGGACCAGCCGTCCGGAGAGCAGCGAGGCCAGCGCCGTCGTCATGGTGATGCCGGCGCTCGGGCCGTCCTTCGGGACCGCGCCCGCAGGGAAGTGGATGTGGGTGCCCCGGTCCTTGAGATCGGCGACCGGCAGCTCCAGCTCCGCACCGTGCGACCGCAGGAAACTCAGCGCGATCTGCGCGGACTCCTTCATCACGTCGCCGAGCTGACCGGTCAGGGTCAGTCCGGACGCCCCGGTCTCCGGGTCGGCCAGCGAGGCTTCGACGAAAAGCACGTCGCCGCCCGCACCGGTGACGGCGAGGCCGGTGGCCACGCCCGGTACGGCGGTACGGCGCTCCGCCGGGTCCTGCGCGGACTCGGGCACGTGGTGCGGCCGACCGATCAGGCCCCGCAGATCGGCGTCGGTGACCGCGAACGGCAGCTCCCGGTCGCCCAGTTCGTGCTGGGCCGCGACCTTCCGCAGCAGCCGGGCGACGGCCCGCTCCAGGTTCCGTACGCCCGCCTCACGGGTGTACTCGCCGGCCAGCTTGCGCAGCGCCGATTCCTCCAGCACGACCTCGTCCTGCTCCAGACCCGCCCGCTCCAGCTGGCGCGGGAGCAGGTGGTCGCGGGCGATGACGACCTTCTCGTCCTCGGTGTACCCGTCGAGCCTGACCAGCTCCATGCGGTCGAGCAATGCCTCCGGGATGGCCTCCAGGACGTTGGCGGTGGCGAGGAAGACCACGTCGCTGAGGTCGAGTTCGACCTCCAGGTAGTGGTCGCGGAAGGTGTGGTTCTGCGCCGGGTCCAGCACTTCGAGCAGGGCGGCGGCCGGGTCGCCCCGGAAGTCCGAGCCGACCTTGTCGATCTCGTCGAGCAGCACGACCGGGTTCATCGAGCCGGCCTCCTTGATCGCCCGGACGATGCGCCCCGGCAGCGCGCCGACGTACGTACGCCGGTGGCCCCGGATCTCCGCCTCGTCCCGGACACCGCCGAGCGCCACCCGGACGAACTCGCGGCCCATGGCGTGCGCGACGGACTCACCGAGCGAGGTCTTTCCGACGCCGGGCGGGCCGACGAGCGCCAGCACCGCGCCGCCGCGCCGCCCGCCGACGACGCCGAGGCCCCGGTCGGCCCGCCGCTTGCGGACCGCGAGGTACTCGGTGATGCGCTCCTTCACGTCATCGAGCCCGGCGTGCTCGGCGTCGAGGATCGCCCGCGCGCCCCGGATGTCGTACGCGTCCTCGGTCCGCTCGTTCCAGGGCAGCTCCAGGACGGTGTCCAGCCAGGTCCTGATCCAGGCCCCCTCGGGGCTCTGGTCCGAGGAGCGCTCCAGCTTCTCGACCTCCTTGAGCGCCGCCTCCCGGACGTGCTCGGGCAGGTCGGCCGCCTCCACACGGGCCCGGTAGTCGTCGGACTCGTCCCCCGGGTCGCCGTTGAGCTCGGACAGCTCCTTGCGTACGGCGTCGAGCTGGCGCCGCAGCAGGAACTCGCGCTGCTGCTTGTCGACGCCCTCCTGGACGTCCTTGGCGATGGACTCGGCCACGTCCTGCTCGGCGAGGTGCTCACCGAGCCACTGCACGGCTAGCCTCAGCCGGGCGACCGGGTCCGTGGTCTCCAGCAGCTCCACCTTCTGCGCGGTGGTCAGGAAGGGCGAGTACCCGGAGTTGTCGGCGAGCGCGGAAACGCCCTCGATCTGCTGCACCCGGTCGACGACCTGCCAGGCCCCCCGCTTCTTCAGCCAGCTGGTCGCGAGCGCCTTGTACTCCTTGACCAGCTCGGCGACCGCGCCCGGCAGCGGGTCGGGCACGTTCTCGTCGATCCGGGTCGCCTCGACCCAGAGGGCCCGCCCGGGACCGGTGGTACCGGTGCCGATGCGTACCCGCGAGCGCGCCCGCACGATCGCCCCGGGGTCCCCGTCGGAGAGCCGCCCGATCTGCTCGACCGTACCGAGGACACCGGTCCCCGTGTAGGTGCCGTCGATGCGCGGAACAAGAAGCACCTCGGGTTTGCTGCCCTCACCGGCGGCAACCTGCGCGGCCTCCACGGCGGCGCGGGCCTCGCTGTCGGAAAGATCGAGCGGAACCACCATGCCCGGCAGCACGACTTCGTCGTCGAGCGCCAGCACGGGCAGGTCGAACGGGGTGGACGCCTTGGTGTCGGTAGCCATGATCTTCCCTTCGGCAGTCAAGTTGAGCTATGCACGCTCAATGCTTGTGAGCCGAGGAATGTTCCCCGGGGGGTGTTCGCTGTGAGCGATCGGGGGGTGACCGGCCCATGGAGGCAAGTTCCGGGCGTTCCGGACCCACACCTCCCGCCCCTCCGCCCGGACCTCTCCGCCCGCCTCGCAGCCCAGGCCCGCCCACCCGGGGCCGACGGCCCGATGTCGGTGGCGCCTGTCACGATGACCGGACACCGCGACGATCGGGCGGGACGCATGGGCGCCCGGAACGTCGCCCCCGCCACAACGGCACCGCGTCGGTCCACGTTCCCGTCCCCGTCCGGAAGGTCCGCATGAGCTGGGACGTCCTTCTCCTCCGCCTGCCCGACAGCGTCACCTCGGTGCGGGACCTGCCCGACGACTACACCCCGCCCCCACTCGGCCGGCCGCCGGACGTACTCGCGGCCGTGAGCCGGGCCGCCCCCGGAACCGACCTCTCGGACCCCACCTGGGGCACACTCCTCGGGCCCGCCTGGTCCATCGAACTGGGCATCGGCGGCGACGACCCCGTGGACTCGGTCATGCTAACATCCGCGGCTCCGGCGACGACGCGCTCACACCCGTCCTCCGCCTCGCGGACGCCCTTGGCTGCAAGGCGCTGGACTGCTCCACGGGGGACCTGATCTCTCTGCGGGAACTCTCCGGGTGGCACGGCTTCCAGGAGTTCCGCGACCGTGTGATCGAGTGGTGACCACCCGCCCCTCCGGAAGAGCTGTGCCCTCCGCGGGGAGATTTCTGTGCCCGCGAGAATAGTTTTGAGTACACCGCGCACGAAGCGTTTCAGCCGGGCGACCGGAACGGAATTGACACCCCACCTGCCCACAGCTGCCGCGTGCTATCGTCGAACCCAGTTGCCGTGGCCCTGGAATTCTGAGCACCCTCGTCGACCTTTCTGACGACTGGGCGCCTTTCTCGTTTTCGGTCCTTTTCGGACGACGCATCACCGCGGCGACCCGGCATCCACGCACTGCGGTTTCCGGCGTAATGCCCCAAGGAGATATGACATGGCGTCCGGCACCGTGAAGTGGTTCAACGCGGCCAAGGGTTTCGGCTTCATCGAGCAGGAGGGCGGCGGCCCGGACGTGTTCGCCCACTTCTCGGACATCGCCGCCGAGGGCTTCCGCGAGCTGCTCGAAGGACAGCAGGTCACCTTCGACATCGCACCGACCCGGAAGGGCCCGACGGCGGAGAACATCGTTCCCGTCCGACCGTGATACGCCCGGTTTCATCCCCACGGAGCACCGCCGTTTCACCACCGCAGTCGATTCACCGCAGACCTGATCCGATTTCGCATTCCGTTCGGCGCATTCTCGACATTCCCGCGGTGAATTTCGCCCGCTGCGGGAATTCCTTGATCGGCGCCGCATCGAGGAAGGTTCCTCTTGGGCCCCGTTCGTACGGACAGACTCTCCTTCCACATTCGCCCCGCCGACGCCGTCCATCCTTTCGATGACGAAGCCCGCGAACCGCGGGTCGGCGACGACATGACCGTCGAGGTGGCTCTGTCGGTCATGGCCAGTGCCCGCGTCGATCACCTGCTCGTCTGCGACAACGACGGACTGCGCACCGGGTCGGTCACCCTGGCCGGGCTCGGCGCCGTCCGGGACGGGGCCTCGTACACGGACCGGATCCAGTTGCGCGACCTCCTCGCCGCCGACCGGGACGGTGCTCCGGCCCTGGCCCACTGAACCGACCCGCTCAGCACGACAGCAACCACCCCTTCTCTTCTCTCTGTGAGGCATCATGCGCTGCGTCATCGCCCGCTTCCCGTTCGAGCTCACCAAGAGCGGAGTCCTGGAAGCCATGAAGGGCATCAAGCCGGAGCCGGCCGTCGGCGAGTGCGTGATCGTGGGCCGCCGCACCTACCCCGTGAAGCAGGTGGGCCAGGTCATCACCCGCCAGGACCGCCGGGACTTCAGCGCCGGCGAGGTCCTCCGGGCCATGACCCAGCTCGGCTTCACCTGCCCCGCGGTTCCCCGCGCGGCCGCGCCCGTGACCGACACGTTCCAGCACGCGTCCGAGCTGCTCGGCGCTCCCGCAGCCGCCTGAGCCGGGGCGAACCCCGGCCCTGTCAGAAGTGCGTGGCGGTCCCGAAGGCGCGGCGCAGCAGGGCCATGTCGTGCAGGTCGCGCGGAGTGGGTTCGTACCCCTGGTGGAAGTAGGCCTGCTGCTCGGCCGAGAGGCACGGGACGCGCGTGCCCCCGATGGTGCCCGTCACGAAACTGGTGGCGGGGTACCGGAAGGGGCGGTCCGGTTCGGGCGACGCCTGTACGGCGGAGCCGTCGGCGGCGAAGACCAGCGGATGCAGGTCCAGCTCGCGGTACGACGGGGACGACGACCGGCCCGCCGGGGAAGGCGACCTGCGCGACGGGGACGACCGGCCCGACGGGGACACCCCGTCCTCCGAGGACGTGAGGACGAACCGTACGGGGCGCTGGTCGAGGCTCTCCGTGAAGCCGGCGCCCGCCAGTGCGGCCAGCACGGCGGGCTCCTGGTCCCGGCGGTGCATCAGGTCGAGGTCGCGGTGGTCCCGGGTCTGCTCGCCGATCAGCGCGTCGATCCCCCAGCCGCCGCCGATCCAGACCTCGGCCCCGGCCCGCCGCAGCAGGGACAGGACGGACAGCACCTCTGCGGCCGTCGTCATGCGGACATCCTTCACTCCCGGGGTGTGCCGTCCCAGCGCCACGTGGCCGGCCGGGGGCACCCGGGCAGGTCGGCGCGGCCGGTCGCCCACAGCAGCGTGGTCCAGGGGTCCGTGTCCGCCGGGGCGTCCGGGAACAGCCGGCCGAGCACCCGCGAGCAGAGGCCGGCGGGCGGGTTCCAGGGAAGTTCGAGCCCCTGGGTCAGGTCGTGGGTGTGCACCAGGGTCTCGACGATCCCCATGGCGGCGAAGCCCTCGGGGTCGGAGGCACCGTAACAGTGGTCGGCGAGGGTGTGCGGGGGCTTCGTGCGCACCATGGCGACCAGCAGCGCGCCGCTGGCCTCCAGCACCTGGAGCAGGCCGTCGGGACCGGCCTCGCGGTCCGCGTGGATCGCGTTGGCGGGACCGCCGGGCCGTCGGCTCTCCCACAGGAACGGCACCTCGCCCTTCATGGGCGGTGTTCGGGGGCCCAGTTGCGCGGCGTACGCGAAGAGGTCGTCGCTGAGGTGCTCGACGGTCTCCCAGCAGGTCCACTCGAGCGAACCGGCCTTTCCGTCCCATGCGGCCGAAGGCGCGTGCTGGAGGGCATCGACGGCGAGCACGACGGCGAGGTCGAGGTCGTCCGCGGTGACGGGGGGTCGGGAGGAACGGGTCTCGGCTGATCGGGACATGGCGAGACCGTACCCCGGCGGGCAGTGGCCCCGCGGCCGTTCAGCCGGCGTCCCGCATCCGGAGGTGGTCCAGGGCCAGGTCCAGGGCGGATTCCAGCGGGCCGAGGCGGCCGGTGGCGATCAGGGTAAAGGCGCCTCCCTGCACGGCGGCGAGGACCGACTCCCCCGCGCGCTCCGCGTCCGGGGTGGCCGACATCAGACCCTGGCGCTGCATGTCCCGTACTCCGGCGGCCAGATGGGCCTGCCAGCGGTCCATCAGGTCCTCGGCCACGGCGCGCACCTCGGGGTCGTCCCCGGCGAGCTGGCCGGTGAGGACGTTGAGCGGGCAGCGGCGGCCCTGGCGGCGGTAGTGGTCGAGCACCGCGTCCCGCCAGGCGTCCCAGGCGGCCCAGCTGGTGAGGTGTGCGAGGTGGGGCTGCTGGTCGGCGAGGATTGCCTCGGCCTCGTGCCGGGCGACGGCGACGAGGAGGGCGGACCGGCCCTCGGGGAAGTAGTGGAAGAGCTGGCTCTTGCTGGTGCCGGTCGCGCCGCGGATCTCGTCGAGGGAGACCTCCGGCCCGCGCTCGCGCATCAGCTGGGCGGCGCCGTCGACGATGCGCTGCCGCGTGGCGGCGCCCTTGCTGGTCAGGCCTTGTGCCACGGGTCCGCTTCCTGGGGGTGCAGGGGGCGCCCGGCGGTGCCGCCCGGGAGGCGCGCGTACCGGATTTCGCCTGGTCGGCCCATCGTATAACCGGGCGTACGGGCCACGGGGGTACCGGCCCGGGCCCGCCGGACGCGTCCGCACCTGCGGGCCCGCCCGGCGCGGCCACCGCGATGGGGCCCGGGTTCAGGCCGCGATCACCGCGGTGGAGGTCCGGCCGCCGTCCACGTCCAGGACGATGCCTTGCACGAAGGAGGAGTCGTCGCTCGCCAGGTAGACGACGGCTCGGGCGATGTCCTCGGGCCTGCCGTAGGTGCCGGCCGGGGTGCCGTTCATCATCACGTCGCCGGGCAGCGGTTCGTCGGAGGGCTCGTGGACCACACCGGGCGAGACCGCGTTGACCCGTACTCCGGACGGCCCGAACTCGGCGGCCCAGGCGCGGGTGAGGGTCTCGACGGCGCCCTTGGTGGAGCTGTAGAGCGCGTTGGAGGCGACACCGAGGCGGGTGATCCAGGAGCCGAGGTTGACGATGGCGCCGCCGCCGGCCGCCACCATGGCCGGGGCCACGGCAGCGGTGAGGAAGAAGGGGGCCTTCACGTTCACCCCGTACACCTGGTCGAAGGTGGCCTCGTCGGCGGTGGTCGTGGTGGAGGGCGGATAGATGCCCGCGTTGTTCACCAGGATGTCGATCCGGCCGCCGAGCACCTCGGTGCTCCGGTCGGCGAGCGACCGGGAGGCGGCGGCGGTGCCGTCCAGGTCGGCGGCGACGAAGTCGGCCCTCCCTCCTGCGGCCCGGATCTCGGCCACCACCCGCTCACCGCGCCCGCTGTCACGGCCGGACACCACGACATGGGCCCCCTCGGCGCCGAGGGCCAGCGCGATGGCCCGTCCGATGTTGCTGGTCGCGCCGGTGACCAGCGCCGTCCTCTTGTCCAGTCGTGCCGTCATGACTGCCGCACTCCTTCTCGGAACCCAGATTGGACCGTACGGTTCAAAGTTAACCCACAGTGGACTGTGTAGTCCATTTCTTGGGGCGTACGGGGCCCGGACACGACCGGGCAGGTGGGAGACCTATCCGCGCAGGCGCTCCAGAGCCTTTTCGAGGTTGCGGCGGGTCGCCTCTTCGGCCGCCTGCGGGTCCCCCGCGACGATCGCGGCAACGAGGTCCTCGTGGGCCCGGGCGTCGCCGCCGCCCGGGCCGCCGTGCACGTCGCCGTCGGCCACCGCGTCCCGGGCGGCGACCCGGAGCGCGCCGAGGAAGGAGTCGAACACCTGGGCAAGGACTGGGTTGTGGGCGGCGGCGACCACCGCGTGGTGCAGTCGCAGATCGGCGTCCACCAGATCGGCGTCGGAGCAGGCGGCGCTCCGCTCGGCCAGCAGCTCACCGAGGACGGCGGCGTCCTCGTCGGTACGCCGGATCGCGGCGAGCCGGCCCGCCTCGACCTCCAGGGCGATCCGCACCTCGTACACGTCGGCGACGGCCGCCCGGCGGAGCCCCCGGTCGAACTCCTCGACGGGCGCGGTGGAGACCACGTAGGTGCCGGAGCCCTGCTGGGAGCGGAGCTGCCCGGAGGCGATCAGCGACCGGACCGCCTCCCGGCCGGTGGACCGGCCGACACCGAGCAGCCTGCTCAGTTCGACCTCACCGGGCAGCCGGGCGCCCACCGGCCAGTGCTCCGCCGCGAGCAGGCGGCGCAGTTCGGCGACCGCGCCTTCGACGAGCGAGGTGCGCTGCACCGGCCGTACCGCCATGGGTGACGCTCCCTGGGACCGAGGGGTGGAATGGGCTCCGACGAGGAATGGCGGCGTCGCCACCGACCCCGCCACTTCTCAGATGCTCGGACAACTTAACCGACGCTCCCGGAACCCTCCTGTCCCCCGGCCACCGCCGCCGCCGGCACGTACGGCGTCCGTTCCCGCAGCCGCAGCGCGGCGAGCAGGCTGATCACGAGGAACGCGAGCACCACCCCGAAGGTGACGCGCAATCCGTGGGCGTCGGCGAGCCGGCCGAAGAGCGGGGAGCCGAGTCCGCCGACCGACATGGTCAGCCCCAGCGTGACGCCGCTTGCCGTGCCGGGTCGGTGGGGCAGGTAGTCCTGGGCCAGGGTCACCTGCGAGGAGAACGGTACGAACAGGGCGAAGCCCAGTACGGCGACGCCGATCGCACCGACCGCCACCCCGGGGGCGAGGACCAGCGCGGCCATCGCGGGCACCGAGACGACGTACCCCCAGCGGATCGCGGCCAGGCGCCCGTAACGGTCGGCGGCCCATCCTCCGGCCAGGGTCCCGGCCGCCCCGGCGAGCGTGAACGAGGTCAGCACGGCCGCCGCGGCCCCCTGCGAGCTGTCCAGCTCACGGATCATGAAGAGGGAGAC
The DNA here is from genome assembly GCF_026343115.1 of Streptomyces sp. NBC_00102. Classification (GTDB taxonomy): domain Bacteria; phylum Actinomycetota; class Actinomycetes; order Streptomycetales; family Streptomycetaceae; genus Streptomyces. The sequence goes on along the minus strand of NZ_JAPEMC010000001.1, from coordinate 4,982,587 downwards.
CAGGGACACCGTCGTCACGTAGGGGACGGACCAGCAGGCCGCGACCACGACCAGCCGGCCGAACAGGCGCCAGTCGTCGGGGACCCCGGAGCCGCCCGAGCGGGAACCCGCGGCCGGGTCGACCACCGTGGCCTCCGGGATGCCGCGGGCCCGCATCCAGGGCCCCTTGGCCACCCAGAGCGCGGCCATCACCAGGGCGGGTACGGCGAGCAGCCAGGTGCCCCGCAGTCCGGCGGCCCCGACCACCAGCGTGACGCACCCGGGGGCGAGCGAACCGCCCAGCGTGCCGCCGACCGAGAAGACGCTCATCGCCTTCTGCGAGCTTCCGCCCGCCGCCCGCGCCTGGTTGGTGGCGGGCGGATGGTAGGCGGCGATGCCGATCCCGGCGACGGCCGCGCAGATCCAGGTGAGCAGGTAGCCGGAGAACAGCCCGGTACCGGCCACGCCCGCCGCGGCCACCAGGAATCCGGCGGGCACCAGCCAGGGCCGGGGCGAGCGGTCGGCCAGCGCTCCGAAGAGCGGCTGCACCACGCTGGAGAGGCCGGTGGCGGCGAGCGAGATGCCCGACAGTGCCGAGTAGCTGTAGTGCCGTTCGGAGACCAGGAACGGCAGGAGCGCAGGCAGGGCCCCCTGGTACAGGTCGTTGACCACGTGGGTGCCCGTCAGGAACCCCAACTGCCCCTTCCGTACGCCGTGGGCACCGGCCGCACCCCCAGCCACGTCCGGCCGCGGCACGCGGCTCCCCCTCTGCCGCCGCGGTTCGCCGCGGCCCGTCGTCATCGTCATCGCCGGTTCCCGTCCGTCGCTCATGCACGCCTCACTCCTCAGGTCCTCTGAGGAGTTGGGGTACGGTAACAGGACTCCCGCACCCCGGACAACGGCGCCCGCCGGAACCTGCCGGACGGTGTCCTCGGCGGAGCCGCGGTCGTTGACGGGTGGGCCCCGCCGACGGAGACGGCCTGCGCCCCCCGGCCACCCCGCACGCCCGGGCGGCCACGCCCGGCCGCCGCCACCGGCCACCGAGCGCACCGCGACGACCCGCCACCACCCGTGCACCGTCAAACAGTTGGCGCCACGGGCACCCACGGGGCCAGGATGGACGGCCTCGACCCGTCCGCCGCCACCGGAGACCGGAGAGCACCCACCATGCCCGTCAGCCCTTCCCCCCGCCTTCACGCCGACCCCACCGCCCTCGCCCCCGTCACCCTCGACCGCCGCGACGGCCCCTTCGGCGAGGTGGTGCTGCGCGAGCGGGGCGAGCACTTCGAGATCATCGCCAACGGATGCTTCCTCATGGACACCTCGGACGGCCGGTCAGAGCGGCTGCTGATCGACGCGGCGCTCGCGGCGCTGCCGCCGGCGCGCCCGGCCCCCTCGGTGCTCATCGGCGGGCTGGGGGTGGGCTTCTCACTGGTCCGGGCCGCGACACGGGAGCGCTGGGGCCGGATCATCGTGGTCGAGCGGGAACCGGCGATCGTGGAGTGGCATCTGCGGGGTCCGCTGGACCGGATTTCGGGCGGCGCCCTGGCCGACCCCAGGACCTCGATCCTCCGCACCGACCTGGTCGAGCACCTCCGTACGACTACGGAGCGTTATGACGCACTGTGTCTGGACATCGACAACGGTCCGGAGTGGACCGTGACCGACGACAACGGAAGCCTTTATTCCCCTTCCGGCCTCGCCCTCTGCCGGGAACGACTGACTCCGGGGGGCGTTCTCGCCATCTGGTCCGCACAACCGTCCGAATCGTTCGAACAGGCTCTGCAAAGTGCCGGATTCGAGGGGGTACGGACCGAAGAGGTGTCCGTTGCCCGAGGTGTGCCCGACGTGGTTCATCTCGCACTTCGGAACTCCTGAGCACCCCGCCGGGGTATCCAGCCGGGCGGGGATACCCGGACAAGGCACGCTTTCCTCCACCCCGGCCGGGGTATCCCTTCCAGACGGGGCACAACCCTGCGTAGCCGAAAGGCGTCCGCTGCATCTACGCTGCTGCCCGGCAGACGGACCACACACGCAAGAAATAAACGAGCGAAGACCGCGGCCCCCGGAGGAATGATCTCCGCGGGAGCGGGCAGGGGCGGGGCGATGGAACAGACACACACCAACCACAACGGCGTCGCGGCCACCCCCGGAGCGCAGCGCCGGGTGCTGGTGGTCGAAGACGACGCCACGATCATCGATGCCATCGCCGCGCGTCTGCGGGCGGAGGGCTTCCTGGTGCAGACCGCACTGGACGGCCCGGCCGCCGTGGACGCGGCCGAGGCGTGGCAGCCCGATCTCATGGTGCTCGACATCATGCTCCCGGGCTTCGACGGCCTGGAGGTCTGCCGCCGGGTGCAGGCGCAGCGCCCGGTGCCGGTGCTGATGCTGACCGCGCGGGACGACGAGACCGACATGCTGGTCGGGCTCGGGGTCGGCGCGGACGACTACATGACCAAGCCGTTCTCCATGCGGGAGCTGGCGGCCCGGGTGCACGTACTGCTGCGCCGGGTCGAGCGGGCCGCGCTGGCCGCGGTGACGCCGCGCAGCGGGATCCTGCGCCTCGGCGAGCTGGAGATCGACCACGCGCAGCGCAGGGTCCGGGTGCGCGCCGACGACGTCCATCTGACGCCGACGGAGTTCGACCTGCTGGTCTGCCTGGCGAACACCCCGCGCGCGGTGCTCTCCCGCGAGCAGTTGCTCGCCGAGGTCTGGGACTGGGCGGACGCCTCGGGCACCCGCACGGTCGACAGCCACATCAAGGCGCTCCGCCGCAAGATCGGCGCCGAGCGCATCCGTACGGTGCACGGTGTCGGTTACGCGCTGGAGACCCCGGCAGCATGACCCGTTCCGGGCCCGGCCTGCGCCCGTTCTCGATCAAAGCCAAGCTGGGCACGCTCGTCGTGGTGTCCGTCTTCATCACCACGGGGCTGCTCGTGGTGGCGCTGCGGACCCGGACCGAGTTCCAGTTCATCACCGTGTTCTCGGTGATCGCGACGCTGCTGATAACCCAGTTCGTGGCACACGGGCTGACCGCGCCGCTGGACGAGATGCGGGCGGTGGCCCGGTCGATCTCGCACGGCGACTACACGGGCCGGGTCAGCGGGGCGGGGCGCCGGGACGAGTTGGGCGACCTCGCGCAGACGATCAACCGCATGGCGGACGACCTGGAGGCGGTGGACCGGCACCGCAAGGCGCTGGTCGCCAATGTGTCGCACGAGCTGCGGACCCCCATCGCGGCGCTCCGCGCGGTGCTGGAGAACGTGGTGGACGGGGTGTCGGCCGCGGATCCGGAGACCATGCGGACGGCGCTCCGGCAGACGGAGCGGCTGGGCCGGCTGGTGGAGACGCTGCTGGACCTGTCGCGGCTGGACAACGGTGTCGTGCCGCTGAAGGCGGGCCGTTTCGAGGTGTGGCCCTATCTCTCCGGCGTATTGAAGGAGGCGAACCTCGCGGCCTCGCGCCGCCGGCTCTCCTCGGGCTCGGGCAACCACTCCCGTACGGACGTCCATCTGCACCTCGACGTCTCCCCCGCCGACATGACGGCGTACGCGGACACCGAGCGGCTGCACCAGGTCGTGGCGAATCTCATCGACAACGCCGTGAAGCACAGTCCGCCGCACGGCCGGGTGACGGTGCTCGCGCGACGGGGTCCGCAACCTGAGTCCCTGGAACTCGAAGTGATCGACGAGGGCCCGGGCATCCCGGAGGCCGAGCGCCACCGTGTCTTCGAGCGGTTCAACCGGGGTCAGAACCCGTCCCCGCACGGGCCCGGCAGCGACGGTGGCACGGGACTGGGACTGGCCATCGCCCACTGGGCGGTGGATCTGCACGGTGGCCGCATCAGAGTGGCTGAATCCACACAGGGATGCCGGATTCAGATCACTCTTCCGGGGATGTCACCGGCCCGCAGTTGACATATGGTTCGAACGAAAGGGACGTGATCATGGTCCCTCGTCACCAGGGATACGGCCGGAGGGGCCGTAGCCGTCTCCCTGACTACCCGAAGCGCAGCGGAACCCCGCTTGTTTCCCGCCAATCCGAGCTCCGAAACCCGCCTTCAGATGTGATGTGCACGACGATGAGCGGCCCGGTCTGCAAGGAACGGCGCGGGAGGCGTAGCCTTGATTCCCGCTGTCCATCACCTTGTGAAGCGGAAGAGGGCGGTTGCCGCCGTGTCGTCTCAGTCCCCCAGTAACTCGACCATCTCGACCGACCAAGCAGGCCCGGGAATCAACCCGGCCGCTGCTTTCGGTGCCAATGAATGGCTCGTCGACGAGATCTATCAGCAGTACCTCCAGGATCCGAACTCCGTCGACCGTGCCTGGTGGGACTTCTTCGCCGACTACAAGCCGGGTTCCGCCGGTACGGCGGACAAGCCCGGAGCCGCAGCCCCGGTAGCGCCTGCCGCACCGGCGGCCCCTGCCGCACCGGTGACGCCGGCCGCCGCGCCCGCCGTCGAGAAGGCCGCGCCCGCGCCGGCCGCCCCGGCAGCCCCCGCGAAGCCCGCAGCCGCTGCCCCGGCCGCCCCCGCCGCCCCCGCCGCCCCGGTGGCGCCCCCGCAGCCGGCCGCGCCCGCCGCCCCGAAGGCTCCGGCCGCGAAGGCTCCCGCCAAGGCCGCTCCGGCGACCGAGTCCACCGGCGGACCCGAGTACGTGACGCTGCGCGGCCCCTCGGCCGCAGTGGCGAAGAACATGAACGCCTCGCTGGAGCTGCCCACGGCCACGTCCGTGCGCGCCGTCCCGGTGAAGCTGCTCTTCGACAACCGCATCGTCATCAACAACCACCTCAAGCGCGCCCGCGGCGGGAAGATCTCCTTCACGCACCTCATCGGGTACGCGATGGTGCAGGCCCTCAAGGCCATGCCGTCGATGAACTACTCCTTCACGGAGAAGGACGGCAAGCCGACCCTGGTCAAGCCGGAGCACGTCAACCTCGGCCTGGCCATCGACCTGGTCAAGCCGAACGGTGACCGCCAGCTCGTGGTCGCGGCCATCAAGAAGGCCGAGACGCTCAACTTCTTCGAGTTCTGGCAGGCGTACGAGGACATCGTCCGCCGCGCCCGCATCGGCAAGCTGGGCATGGACGACTTCACCGGAGTCACCGCCTCGCTGACCAACCCCGGCGGCATCGGCACCGTCCACTCGGTGCCGCGCCTGATGCCCGGTCAGGGCCTCATCATGGGCGTCGGCGCGATGGACTACCCGGCGGAGTTCCAGGGCACCTCGCAGGACACCCTGAACAAGCTCGGCATCTCGAAGGTCATGACGCTGACCTCGACCTACGACCACCGGGTCATCCAGGGTGCCGCCTCCGGCGAGTTCCTGCGCGTGCTCGCGCAGCTGCTGCTCGGCGAGAACGGCTTCTACGACGAGATCTTCGAGGCGCTGCGCATCCCCTACGAGCCGGTCCGCTGGCTCAAGGACATCGACGCCTCGCACGACGACGACGTCACCAAGGCCGCGCGGGTCTTCGAGCTGATCCACTCCTACCGGGTCCGCGGCCACGTCATGGCCGACACCGACCCGCTGGAGTACCGCCAGCGCAAGCACCCCGACCTGGACATCACCGAGCACGGCCTCACCCTGTGGGACCTGGAGCGCGACTTCGCGGTCGGCGGTTTCGCCGGCAAGTCGATGATGAAGCTCCGCGACATCCTCGGTGTGCTCCGTGAGTCGTACTGCCGCACCACCGGCATCGAGTTCATGCACATCCAGGACCCGAAGCAGCGCAAGTGGCTCCAGGACCGGGTCGAGCGTCCGCGTTCGCAGCCCGAGCGCGAGGAGCAGCTGCGGATCCTGCGCCGCCTCAACGCGGCCGAGGCGTTCGAGACCTTCCTGCAGACGAAGTACGTCGGCCAGAAGCGCTTCTCCCTGGAGGGCGGCGAGTCCGTCATCCCGCTGCTCGACGCCGTCATCGACTCCGCCGCCGAGGCCCGCCTCGACGAGGTCGTCATCGGCATGGCCCACCGCGGCCGCCTGAACGTCCTGGCGAACATCGTCGGCAAGTCGTACGCGCAGATCTTCCGCGAGTTCGAGGGCAACCTCGACCCGCGTTCGATGCACGGCTCCGGCGACGTGAAGTACCACCTGGGCGCCGAGGGCACCTTCACCGGTCTGGACGGTGAGCAGATCAAGGTCTCGCTCGCCGCGAACCCCTCGCACCTGGAGGCGGTCGACCCGGTCCTGGAGGGCATCGCCCGCGCCAAGCAGGACATCATCAACAAGGGCGGCACGGACTTCACGGTCCTGCCCGTCGCCCTGCACGGTGACGCGGCCTTCGCCGGCCAGGGTGTCGTCGCCGAGACGCTCAACATGTCGCAGCTGCGCGGCTACCGCACCGGTGGCACCGTGCACGTGGTGATCAACAACCAGGTCGGCTTCACCGCCGCCCCGGAGTCCTCGCGCTCCTCGATGTACGCCACCGACGTGGCGCGCATGATCGAGGCGCCGATCATCCACGTCAACGGTGACGACCCGGAGGCCGTGGTCCGCGTCGCGCGCCTCGCCTTCGAGTTCCGTCAGGCGTTCAACAAGGACGTCGTGATCGACCTCATCTGCTACCGCCGCCGCGGTCACAACGAGGGCGACAACCCGGAGTTCACCAACCCGCAGATGTACACCCTGATCGACAAGAAGCGTTCGGTGCGCAAGCTCTACACCGAGTCGCTCATCGGTCGCGGCGACATCACGCTGGAAGAGGCCGAGCAGGCGCTCCAGGACTTCCAGGGCCAGCTGGAGAAGGTCTTCGCGGAGGTCCGCGAAGCCACCTCGCAGTCGGCGGCCCCGCACGTCCGCGAGCCGCAGGCGGCCTTCCCCGTCGCCGTGGACACCTCCATCTCCTCCGAGGTCGTCAAGCGGATCGCCGAGTCCCAGGTCAACATCCCGGAGCACATCACGGTGCACCCGCGCCTGATGCCGCAGATGCAGCGCCGTGCCGCCTCGGTGGAGAACGGCACCATCGACTGGGGCATGGGCGAGACCCTCGCCATCGGTTCGCTGCTGATGGAGGGCACCCCGGTCCGGCTCGCCGGCCAGGACACCCGCCGCGGCACGTTCGGCCAGCGCCACGCGGTGCTGGTCGACCAGGTGACCGGCGAGGACTACACCCCGCTGCTCTACCTGACCGAGGAGCAGGCCCGTTACAACGTCTACGACTCGCTGCTCAGCGAGTACGCGGCGATGGGCTTCGAGTACGGCTACTCGCTGGCCCGCCCGGAGTCGCTGGTCGTCTGGGAGGCGCAGTTCGGTGACTTCGTCAACGGCGCGCAGACCGTCGTGGACGAGTTCATCTCCTCGGCCGAGCAGAAGTGGGGCCAGACGTCCGGTGTCACCCTGCTGCTGCCGCACGGTTACGAGGGCCAGGGACCGGACCACTCGTCCGCCCGCCCGGAGCGCTTCCTGCAGATGTGCGGCCAGGACAACATGACGGTCGCCATGCCGACGCTGCCGTCGAACTACTTCCACCTCCTGCGGTGGCAGGTGCACAACCCGCACCACAAGCCGCTGATCGTCTTCACCCCGAAGTCGATGCTCCGCCTCAAGGCGGCGTCCTCGAAGGCGGAGGAGTTCACCACCGGCGGCTTCCGCCCGGTGATCGGTGACGCGTCGGTGACGCCCGAGAACGTCCGCAAGGTCGTCTTCTGCGCCGGCAAGCTGTACTACGACCTCGACGCCGAGCGTCTGAAGCGCGGCGACACGGAGACCGCGATCATCCGTCTGGAGCGCCTGTACCCGCTGCCGGGTGCGGAGCTCCAGGCCGAGATCGCCAAGTACCCGAACGCCGAGAAGTACCTCTGGGCGCAGGAGGAGCCGGCGAACCAGGGTGCGTGGCCGTTCATCGCGCTCAACCTGATCGACCACCTGGACCTGGCCGTCGGTGCCGACGTCCCGCACAACGAGCGTCTGCGCCGCATCTCGCGGTCGCACAGCTCGTCGCCGGCCGTCGGTTCGGCCAAGCGCCACCAGGCGGAGCAGGCTCAGCTGGTCGCCGAGGTCTTCGAGGCCTGACCGGCGGCGGTATCCGCTCGACGACAGGGACCGGCCCCCACCGCACGACGGTGGGGGCCGGTCCCTGTTCCCGCGTGGAACGGTCCGCGTCCTACCCTGAGGGCAGAACATCCGCAGGCATCAGGAGCACGTTGTGTATTTCACCGACCGTGGCATCGAGGAACTGGAGAAGCGGCGCGGCGAGGAGGAGGTCACCTTCGAGTGGCTGGCCGAGCAGCTGCGCACCTTCGTCGACCTCAACCCCGATTTCGAGGTGCCGGTCGAGCGGCTGGCGACCTGGCTGGCGCGTCTGGACGACGAAGACGACGAGTGACGCTGACGACGAGTAACGCTGACGACGAGTGACGCAGCCGGGCCGGCCCACAGGTCCGCTCACCGGTGCGGAGGAGCCTCCCGTGCCACCGCACCGGCCCTGACCTCGTTGTACGCGAGTCCCAGCACTCCCTGAGCGAGCAGCAGCGCGCCGGCCGCCGTCCAGCCGCCGCTGCGGCGGAACGCTCCCCAGAGGGCCAGCGGGGCGCCGACGAGGACCTGCGTGGTGGCCACCGCCCGGGCGCGGGGGCCGAGCATCCAGGGGCCGAGGCCGCTGCTCTCCACGGCGTCGAGTTCCACGCGTACGGCGTCCCGCCAGCCCGCCCACTCGATCCGTCCGGTGCCCGGCAGCTCCCGGGCCGCGTCCCGCAGTTCCTCGGTGCTCCGGCCCGGTTCGAGTCCCGGCCGCAGCTCCACTCCCGTACGGGTGAGCAGGCCCAGCAGCGTCCGCAGCCGCGCGTAGCCGTCCGCGTGCGGGTCGGGGCGGGTCAGGGTCTGCAGCGCCTGTACGTCGAGTACCGGGTCGAGGTCCAGCCGGGCCGCGAACGTGGTCATCGCCTCGTCCTCACCGGCCGGGGTGCCGTCCGCCAGCCAGACGTACCCGACCGGGCGGCGGAAGCCGGACGCGAGCACACAGCCGGCCCGGGTGCCGTCCCACCAGAGCGCGACGGCCGGCCAGGTGGAGGCGACCCCGAGGGCCGCGGCCCAGCCCGCCACCACCCGGTCGACCGGTTCGGCGGGTTCGGCGGGGGTGTCCCGCCAGGCCCGTCCCTCCGGCACCAGCACACTCCACTCCTCGCCGGCCGGAATGAGGAGCATCCGTTCGCGCAGGAGGTGGGCCAGGGGCCGCACGGTCTCGGGGTCCGCCCGGCACAGCAGCAGCGCCCCCACGGGTGTCGCGTTCATGCCTCACACGCTAGGGCAATTCATCCGGGGATGAGCCCTTTTGGCGCCGGGGTGAGAGGTCCGGCGGACCACTCGCCCTTGACTCCACCCATCCGCGATATATCGTGTTGAACGAGAGACGCGATATGTTGCGTCGTGCCACGCTCTCTGGAGGTCACACCCATGCCTGTGTCGACGTGGACCGTCGCCGAGCCACTGAAACTCGCCTTCGCCGAGCAGGTGACCGCGCTCAAGGTGCGAGTCGTCAACGGTACCGTCAACGTGGTCGGCTCCGAGGAGCCCGAGGCCCGTCTGGAGGTGTCCGCCATCGACGGCCCGCCGCTGATCGTCACCCTCGACGACGGCGTCCTGTCGGTGACCTACGAGGACCTCCCCTGGAAGAGCTTCCTCAAGTGGCTCGACCGCAACGGCCGTTCCCGCAGCGCCACGGTCACCCTCGCGGTACCCGCCTCCGCGTCGGTGGAGGTCGGCGTCGTCGGCGCCGGGGCGTTCGTCTCGGGCATCCGGGGCCGTACGGACGTGCGTGGTGTCACCGGCGACACCACGCTCGTCGCACTCTCCGGGGAGGTACGCGGCGAGACGGTCTCCGGCGGCCTGGAGGCCCAGGCCGTCACCGGCGACCTGCGGTTCCAGTCGGTCTCCGGCGACCTCACCGTGGTGGAGGGCGCGGGTACCTCGGTACGCGCCGAATCCGTCAGCGGCGACATGGTGCTGGACCTCGACGCCTCCGGGTCCCCGACCGACATCCGGCTCGCCACGGTCTCCGGCGCCATCGCGATCCGGCTGCCCCACCCGGCGGACGCCCGGGTCGAGGCGAACACCGCGAGCGGCGCCGTCTCCAACGCCTTCGAAGACCTGCGGGTCGGCGGCCAGTGGGGCGCGAAGAAGATCACCGGCACGCTGGGCGCCGGTACGGGCAGGCTCAAGGCGACCACCGTGTCCGGCTCGATCGCCCTGCTGCGCCGCCCGCCGTCCGAGGACGAACCGTACGTTGCCGAGCCGACCGGAAAGGCGCTCTGACATGCCCCCTGTTTTCGCCCACGGCCGTCTCCGCCTCTACCTGCTGAAACTCCTCGACGAGGCCCCGCGCCACGGTTACGAGGTGATCCGGCTTCTGGAGGAGCGCTTCCAGGGCCTGTACGCCCCGTCCGCCGGCACGGTCTACCCCCGGCTGGCCAAGCTGGAGGCGGAGGGGCTCGTCACCCACGCGACGGAGGGGGGCCGGAAGGTGTACTCGATCACCGACGCGGGCCGCGCCGAACTGGCCGGCCGCACCGGCGAACTCGCCGATCTGGAGCTGGAGATCCGCGAGTCCGTCTCCGAGCTGGCCGCCGAGATCCGCGACGACGTCCGGGGCGCGGCCGGCAAGCTGCGCAGCGACATGCGCGCCGCCGCGTCCGCCTCCCGCCACCGGCCGGGCTCCGGCGGGTCCGGCGGGTCCGGCGGCCCCCTGGGCGACTGGGAGTCCTTCATCGGGGATCTGGGAGACCTGGCCAAGGCGGGGAACCTGGGCGACCTCACGGAGAAGGACGCCTGGCGCAAGGCCAAGGAGGAGCTGCGCCAGGCCAAGCAGGAGTGGAAGGAACAGGCCCGCCGGGCGAAGGACGAGTCACGGCGCGCCCGCGAGGAGGCGCAAGCGGCCCGCCGTCAGGCGAAGGAGGCCGACGAGCGGGCCCGCGAGCAGATGCGGAACGCCGCCCGCCAGGTGCAGGAGCACTTCGCCCGGGGCGACTGGCCCGCCGGAGTGCGCGACGGGCTCGCCGAGATCACCGGCCACCTCGCCGGCCTCGCCCGGACGGGCACCTGGCCGCCGGCCGATCGCCCCGCGGAGCACCCGCACGCGGAGAGGGCGGAGGGCCCGGAGAGCAGGGGACCCGGTTCCGCCGCCTCGGCCTCCTCCCAGCCCGATCACCCCGATCACCCCGATCACCCCGATCACCCCGGTCACGCCGAACACGCCGAGCCCCGCCCGGCTCCCGACTGGGCCGCCGACGTACCGGTCACCGGTGATCCCGCCCGCGACCTGGACCGGCTGCTGGACCGCTTCCGCGACGACATCCGCGATGCCGCACGCGACCGGGGCGTCACGGGCGAGCAGCTGACCGAGGCCCGCGCGCACCTCGCCGCGGCGGCCTCGCGCGTCGACGCGCTGCTGCGGAGGGCCACCCCGGGCGACGGGGGCGAGCCGAAGGATCTCGGAAGGGCCTGAGGGGCCGTCGAAGGGCCTGAAGGGCGTCGAAGGGCCTGAAGGGCGTCGAAGGGCTGAGGGTCCGTCATGACGCGGTGGGGCCGCCACCCGGCACTTCCGGGTGGCGGCCCCACCGCGCAAGAACCCCTGGTCACGCCCCGGAGAGCCTCAGCCGGCGGCTGCGGCCTCTCCCCCGCCCTCGGGCCCGGTTCCGTACAGCGCGCGTTCCACGGTCGCGTACGAGACGCCGTGCTCCGCGAGGACGTCCGCCACCACCCCGGGCCGCGCGACGAGCGCGAGCAGCAGGTGCTCGCCGCCGATGGAGCGGTCGCCCCGGCCCACGGCGATCCGCAGGGACCCCTCCAGCACTCCCTTGGCGCCGGAGGTGAGCGGCCTGCGTCCGGACCGGCGGCGGCGCCCCCGGCCTTCCTCCGCGAGCGCGCCCTCGCCGTGCTCCTCCTCGATCCGGGCCACGATCTCGCCGACGTCGATGCCGAGCCCGGCCAGCGCCTCCGTGTCCGCCTTCGTCAGGCCGCCCAGCCTGCGGGCCTCGCCGAGTGCCGCTTCCAGGGAGGCCCGGCGGTCGGTGACGCCGAGCGCGGTGAGGGCGAACGCGGCCCGGCCCGATTCCTGGCCGAGGAGGGAGAGGAGCAGGTGCTCCTCGGTGATGCTGTCCTCCCCCGCGTTCTGGGAGAAGGCGACGGCTCCGGCGACGGTGGCGCGGGCCTCCTTGGTAAATCGCTCGAACATCAGTTCCTCCCGTACTTCTTGTGCACGGCCTGCCTGCTGACGCCGAGTTCGGCCGCGATCTCCTGCCACGACCAGCCCTTGGCGCGGGCACTTCTCACTTGTACGGCTTCGAGCTGCTCCAGCAGCCGCCGCAGCGCGGCGACGGCCCGCAGCCCGACGCGCGGGTCGCGATCCCCGGCACGTGCGGCCAGGTCCGTTGCTTCGGTCATGATGTCAACGTACGTTGACACGCGGAACCCGTCAACCCTGGTTGACATGTGAGACTGGCGGGCGGCCGCGCAAGGGGGCGGGAGGCGCGGCGCGTGTCACACCCGCAGCCGGTTGGATCGGACGGCGGCCAGGCCTAGGGTCGGGTCATGTTCGCCGCCTACGCAGCCCGCATCGACCGCGAAAACCCCCTGAACGGCCTGGAGCTGGGCGAGCGCCCCGCCCCCGGGGCCAGGCCCGGCTGGACCACCGTCGAGGTCCGCGCCGCCTCGCTCAACCACCACGACCTCTGGTCGCTGCGCGGCGTGGGCATCACGGAGGACCGGCTGCCGATGATCCTCGGCTGCGACGCGGCAGGCGTCGACGAGGACGGCAACGAGGTCGTGGTGCACTCGGTGATCGGCCAGACCGGCCACGGCGTCGGCCCGAAGGAGCCGCGCTCCATCCTGACCGAGCGCTACCAGGGCACCTTCGCCGAACGGGTCTCCGTACCCTCCTGGAACGTCCTGCCCAAGCCGAAGGAGCTCAGCTTCGAGCAAGCCGCCTGCCTGCCGACCGCATGGCTCACCGCGTACCGGATGCTCTTCACCAACGCCGGTGTGCGCCCGGGCGATTCCGTCCTCGTACAGGGCGCGGGCGGCGGGGTCGCCACCGCCGCCATCGTCCTCGGCCGCGCGGCCGGCCTGCGGGTCTACGCGACCAGCCGGGACGAGGCGAAGCGGAAGCGCGCGGTCGAACTGGGCGCCGTCGACGCCTTCGAGTCCGGCGCCCGGCTGCCCGAACGCGTGGACGCCGTCATCGAGACGGTGGGGGCGGCCACCTGGTCCCACTCGGTGAAGTCGCTGCGCCCCGGCGGCACCCTGGTCATCTCCGGCGCCACCAGCGGCGACCGCCCCCCGCACGCCGAACTGACCAGGATCTTCTTCCTCGAACTCAAGGTCGTCGGCTCCACGATGGGCTCCAAGGACGAGCTGGAGGACCTGCTCGCCTTCTGCGCGACGACCGGCGTCCGACCGGTGATCGACGCGGTCCTGCCACTGGACCGGGCCCGCGAAGGCTTCGAACGCATGCTCACGGGCGAGCAGTTCGGCAAGATCGTACTGACCGCGTCCTGAACCGCCCGCCCCTGGGCCTTCCCTTCCGATCCGTACGCGGGCCCGGCGTGATCCGAACGAAAGGCCCTAAGGGGAGGGCGGCACGAATCGCGCCGTGAGCAGGGGCTACAGTCCCTGCTCATGACAAACGAGTCGTGGGCAGGCTGGTACCGGGACCACTTGGGTTCCGACGCGGCCACCGTCTTCGCGGACGGCGGAGTGATCAAGCTGCGCATCCGGGGTGTCGACTTCGAGGGCAAACGCCTCGACGACCTCCGCCCGGTGGTGGAACCGCTCCCGGACGGCGCTTCGTTCGCCCTCGTGGACGGCGCCCTGACGGACTGCGTCCTGGAGTGGGACCAGCCGGTGGCCATAGTCACCGGGGACGCCGGAGCCGGCGCCGCCGGGGAGACCGAGCGGCCCGCGACGATGAGCTGCCTGTTCTCCCTGCGCAGGTCGGACCCGGACGTGCACCTCGCCCTTCACCTGGACGGCGCGCTCTACGAATCGGCGCGCGCCGAGCGCGACTTCGCGGCCGCCCTGAACGCGATACGTGGCGCCCTGCCGGAGGACGTCCGGCTGAAGGCACCGGCCCTCTGACGCGGGAGCCCGCCGACCCGTCCTGGCCCGGTCCGTCCTGGCCCGGACCGTCCTGGTCGACCCGTCCCGGGCGAGGGCGGTGAACTCACGGGAGCCGGAATTCGTTCCCCGATCTGCCGGCAGCGTGCCCATGTTCCCTTCCCGTCCGGACGGGGGCAGAGTCGCACCATGAAGATCCTGATTCTGGGCGGCACCGAGTTCGTCGGACGATCCGTCACCGAGGCGGCGCTCGGGCGCGGCTGGGACGTCACCCTGTTCAACCGGGGCCGTCAAGAGCCCACCCCCGGCGCGGTGACCCTGCGCGGGGACCGGACGGCCGGCAAGGCCGGCCTCGCGGCACTGGAGAGCGGCGCGTGGGACGCGGTGGTGGACACCTGGACCGGCGCTCCCGTAGCGGTCCGGGACGCGGCCCGGCTGCTCGCGGACCGGGCCGGCCACTACACGTACGTCTCCACCCGCTCGGTGTACGCGTACCCGACGCCCGCCGGGCTGCCGGAGGACGGCCCGCTGGTGTCCGGCGCCTCGCCGGACGAGGCGGGTGACGTCCCGTACCCGCAGGCCAAGCTCGGCGGCGAGCTGGCCGCCCTCGACGCCTTCGGCGACCGCGCCCTGCTGGCACGCCCGGGCCTGATCCTCGGCCCGTACGAGAACATCGGCCGGCTGCCGTGGTGGCTGAACCGGATAGCCCGGGGCGGCCCGGTCCTGGCGCCGGGCCCCCACGACAGCCCGCTCCAGTACATCGACGCCCGCGACCTCGCCGACTGGGTGCTGGACGCGGCGGAGCAGGGTCTGAGCGGCCCGTACAACACGGTCAGCGAGTCCGGGCACGCCACCCTGGGCCGGCTGCTGGACGCCTGCGTCCGGGTCACCGGTTCCGACGCCGAGCTCCGGTGGACCGACCCGGACACCATCCTCGCGGCAGGTGTGGAGCCCTGGACGGAACTCCCCATCTGGCTGCCCTCGGGAGAGCTGCACGAGACCCTCCACGAGGGGGACGTCAGCAAGGCCCTCGCCGCCGGACTCCACTGCCGCCCCGTCGAGGAGACCGTCGCCGACACCTGGACCTGGCTGACGTCGCGAGGAGGCGTCGCTCCCCAGCGCCCCGACCGTCCTCCGGTCGGCCTCGACCCGGAGGTGGAGGCCCGCCTGCTGGCAGCCGGCCGAGAGCTCCCGCCCCCCACTACCGTGACGGTATGACCGAACTCCTCCACCTCACCGAACCCGCCCTCTGGGCGGCGGCCCTGCACGAGGGCTCCTACACCTGGTCCACCCGGGGCCGCACCCTCCGACAGGAGGGCTTCATCCACCTCTCCCACCCCCACCAACTGCCGGCCGTGGCCTCCCTGCTGTACGGATCCGAGGAGGTGGATCTCGTCGTCCTGGTCATCGACCCGACCCGCCTCACCGCACCGCTGCGCCACGAATCGATGACCGAGGGCGGCGAGGAGTTCCCCCACCTGTACGGCCCGCTCCCGGTGGACGCGGTGGTCGAGGTGCGGCCGTGGCCGGGTCCTGCGGCCGTGGCGGGTGGGGCCACGACCTCAGGCTGACCCGGCACCCTGGCTTCAGCCCTCGCCCTCGCCCTCGCCCTCGCCCTCGCCCTCGCCCTCGCCCTCGCCCTCGCCCTCAGCCTCGCCCGGGAAGGTGCGGATTCCGTCCAGCAGTGCGCCGACCAGCCCCTCAGCCCGCTCCGGTGCCTCGGCGGACCGCCCGGTGAGCAGCAGATAGAGGGTGGACCCGATGAGGGCGTCCACCACCGCGTCCACATCGGTGCCGGGGCGGAACTCGCCCGCCTCCACACCCGCGCGCAACAGCCGGACGAGCGCCTCGTGCTGATCCCGCGTGTGGTGACGGTAGAGCGAGTCCGCGTCCGTGGGGCTCTCCGCGGCGGCCGCCGTGAGGGCCAGCACCAGCGCGGAGTTGCGCGGATCGGTGACCGCCTCCGCATGGGACCGGAACCACCCGACGACGGCCCGTGCCACGTTCCCGGCTTCCGGTGCCGGGATCTCCCCCTCGGGTGCGGCCGCGAGGTACGCGCGCCGGGTGACATCACCGACCAGGGCCGTCTTGGACGGCCAGCGGCGGTACACGGTCGGCTTGCCGACACCCGCCCGCGCGGCGACCCGTTCCATCGAGAGGCCCGCGTACCCGTCCTGGAGCAGCAGTTCCTGCGCGGCGTCCAGGATCGCCCGGTCCGTTTCCGTATCCCTGGGCCTGCCAGGCCGCCGTACCTCTGTCATGTCCGGAGTCTATGTGCCTAAGATTCAATTACGGTACGTACCGTAACGTTAATAGGGAGCTCGGATGCAGTCGAACGTGGTGGTCGTGATCGGCGTCGGGGGCATGGGGCAGGCGATCGCCCGCCGACAGGGGGCGGGTGGCACCCTGCTGCTGGCGGACTTCGACGAGTCCGTCCTCGACGGTGTCGCCGAGGAGCTGCGAGGGCACGGCCACCGCGTGCACACCCGGCCCGTCGACGTCTCCTCGCGAACGTCGGTCGCGGCCCTGGCGGACGCCGCCGCGGCACTCGGTCCGGTCACCCAGGTCGTCCACACGGCCGGCCTCTCCCCCGCGCAGGCACCGGCCGCCGCGATCCTCGCTGTGGATCTGCTCGGCACCGCGCTGGTCCTGGAGGAGTTCGCCAGGGTCGTCGCCCCGGGCGGCGCCGGTGTGGTGATAGCCAGCATGGCGGGGCACATGGTCGCACCGTCCGTACTCACGGCCGAGCAGGAACGGGCTCTGGCGCACGCCCCGGCCGACGACCTGCTCGCCCTGCCCTTCCTCGACGCCGACACCCTCGGCCCGCAGGGCGCCTACCCCCTGTCCAAGTACGCCAACCGCCTGCGGGTCCGCGCCGCCGCCACCGGTTGGGGCGAGCGCGGGGCACGCGTCAACTCCATCAGCCCCGGCGTCATCTCCACGCCCATGGGACGGCAGGAGCTGGACGGCGAGAGCGGCCGGCACATGCGCGCGATGGTCGAAGCCTCCGGTACGGGACGCCTGGGCACCGCCGACGACATCGCGGCGGCGGCCGCGTTCCTCCTGGGCCCCGACGCGACCTTCGTGACCGGAACCGACCTGCTGGTCGACGGCGGCGTGGTCGCCGCACTCCGCTCCGGCCGCCTCGGCAGGGGGGCGTAGGACAACGCGGCCGGGCCGTGGGAAGGCAGGGAATCGACAAGCCCCAGCGGCTCAGGAGGTACGGCGCCACGGCCTCCACCGCGTGGCGCGCGGCGAGTTCGTCCACCGCCTCTTCGAGCGGAAGGCCCAGGGCGGGTTTCGGCATCCTCGTGTGCCGCCGGTGGAATCACCCCTGCGGTGGCCAGGTCCCGGCAAGCAGGCGGACTGCCTCCTCGACGATCGAGTCCGCCAGGGTTTCCCGGTCGCCGGATCGGGTCTCCTCCCAGTCGTTGTACGCCTCGGTCTTGTCGACCAGCGGCATGAGCGACCGTGGCCGGGCCAAAGCACCCCACCCTTCGTGCGTGATCAGGTCACCGCCTGCTCCGGGGGCCATGCTGCCGTTCACGATCAGCCGGAGCCACCAGCGGACGAGTTCCCAACGGGCCTCTTCCCAGGGGAGGTCGGTGGAGTCGGCCGGGAGGGCATCGCGCAGGCCGAGATCGTCCAGCACCTGATCGAAAAGGGCCTCCGCTTGCTCGTGCTCGGAGGCTGACAGACCGGCGAGGAGAGGGAGGGACTCGGTCTCGACGTCGAGGACCAGGGCCGTGAGTCCGGCCTCGATGAGCTGTTCAGGGTGGTGCCGTCGGCCGATCAGGCGCTCCAGGGCCAGCATCCTGATGCAGTCGACGGCCTCCTGCGCGCTCGTGGCGTACGGCGTGAACGGCGTGGGCAGGGAGACGTCGATGCCCGGACCGCCCTCGATGAAGTACGACCAGAAGCCGACGGTCGCGTGGGCGAGGAGGCTGCTCGAACGCCCGGCGAATTCGTGCTGGATGTAGTCGGCGAGGTCGTTCCCGTACAGGATGATGTCGGTTTGGTACACGGACAGGACGGGGTGTCCGTACTCGCCGGCCGTGCCGGGCAGGTAGCGGTGCCCGTAGACCGGAACCAACTGCGGCGCGCTCTCCAGCTCGGCCCTTGCGACGCGCAGCGCGTCGGACACATCCGCCGGCCTCGGCGGCCAGGCGGGATGCCAGAACACGTTGTGCTCCACGTCGAAGAGCGCACCCTCCACCGGCCGCGCCAGCCGTTCGGCCAGGTCCTCGGGGTCGCCGTCACGCCAGTCGGGCCACCGGGACGAGCCGCAGGGAAGGCCGGCTGAGAGGAAGACACGGTGGTCGGCCGCGAAGGTGAAGCCGAACCGCGCCTCGACCGCGTCGAGTTCCCGCTCGGTGAGCCCCGGTCCGATCTCGCACCGGAGCATGCCCTGAAGGACGCGGGCGGCTTCCAGGGTCAGCCGCGGGGGCGAGGGCGTGTGCACGGCTGACAGCGTAGCGGGCTTGCGGAGACGGACCTGGAATCGCTCGCGACCGCATGCGGCATCTCCCGGACGGCCCTGGACAACCGGAAGGCCCGACCGTCGATGACGGTCGGGCCTTCCGCGTTTCCCTGTCCGGCCTACGGCGCAGCCGAAGCCCGACGCGGGGACGATCAAGCCTTCTTGGTCTCCAAGTAACGGGCCGGGTCGGCGACCTGCGGGGATCTTCCCTGTGGGACGCTGACCTGGCCTTTTGGTGATGGCTGGCGTTGGGGCGCGACGGTCCTGAGCGGGTGTCTTGCGGACTGCGTGCGGACTGGGGCACTGAGGTTGGACAAGTGCGCTCGCGGCTCTCTCGTCGGATACCGGCCTCAACGTCAGCAGTCAGTCGGCGGTGTCTGGTTACTTCAGGTAAAATTCCCCGGGCTTTTCGAGAGCGTTAAGGGCTGCGGGTCGCCGACCCTTAACCGGAAGATACAGTACCGTTTTCCCCGACGTGTTGCGGTAAACCCATCCTTCAGAAACGAGGCTCGATACCACACTCGCCACAAGGTTTCTGCTGGCTTGGTCAAGGCCGCGGCTCAGCGCGCTCTCCTTCCGACCAGAACCGCGCTGGCTGTATATTTTCTTCAATATGGTAAGCGCTACCTTGGTGCGCGCATCGAGGTTAAGTTGCATTATCCCTGCAGTGGTCTGAGATTGCCGCGAGAACTGCTCTATCTCGCATTCGATAAAGTTGCCCTCGAGCCATGCGGGGATCTTCGACGCCCCATCGAGGAAGCCGATCAGGCATCGCTGGAAGTAAGGGAAGGACTGCCCGTCTTCCGTCATTGATATGTCCAGTGTCTGAATTACGCAATCTTGGTAATTGATGCGCCGAGCCAGCGAATCGCCATTAGACAGCGCTAGCGTATCGAAGATGACTCCTTCGACGGTGAACTTATTTCGGTTTCCGTCTTCTGTCGGCTCGAGCGTGGACACCACACGCAGCATGTCTGCCAGAACGGAATCATACTGCCCCTGATTCTGCCGACGAGAGGCTACTGCGAGGGCGGCTCGAGCGCTTGTCCCTTGCTCTTGCAGAGCCCCAGCCGCAGCTTCAATGCCTAGGTCGCCAGCCGTAGTAACCCAGGAGGCGACGCTAGAGAGTGGATGTTCATCGTAAGAATTTGTGAGGTAAGTGGCCAAGTCCTCTCCGTAGGCCGTATCTGCTAGATTGCGGTCAACGAAGATTCGAGATTCCTCGTCTCCTACCGGCGCCGAGATAGCGAGACCGGGAAGACGGAGAAGCAATTGCAAACCCTCTTCGTCGGGCTGCCTGTTGTTGATGTTGATAAAAGCGGTTCTCATGAGGTCCATGCCGACTGGGCCAGTTTCATTCCCTTGAGAACGAGCTAGCGTGGCAACCCTGGATACGATTGCCTTTATCACTTCGGGGCGAACAGCACTGAACATGCGCGCCTCCCGCTCGCAAATCGCATCGAAGAAACGACGCCACGCCGTCGCTTGAGTTGTCTCTACGGCAGCGTTGACCTCCGAAAATGCCTGCATCGCCACCAGGTAGCCAATGAGTAGAGGGCGTGTGGGGAGCCACTCCGGAACCTTCCACGACACCCCGGCCGATGCCAGGTACTCCTCTACCTGCCCCTCAGTGAAGTCCCGAATGTTTACAAGATTCTCTGGCGACTCGAATCCTAGTGACTCCGCCATCTCGGAGTGGGAAGAAAAGTAGTGGGAGCGTCCACATGCGACAATTCCTGTGCCGGATGGAGTCTCCTCGACCAATCGTCGGACCGGGGAAAGTGCTGCTCGTCGAACCTCCTTAAGATCCGCAGCGCTTCCAAGCCACCTGGTGGGAACGATCTCATCAAAACCGTCAAGCAGTAGGATGCATGCGCCCGATCGCCAGGCAGATATTAGGCTCCTGTCGCTCCCGAATCCGATTTCTTCGGAGTGGCGCCGAAGGATCTCCGCAGGAGTCCTCAGGCCAGCACAGTCTCTAAGGTTGATATGAACCGGAAATGGCGTAAGCTTCTTATTTCGAAAATGCAGCCTCCGGAGCTCGTAGTAGAGCTCTCGCAGAGCATGACTCTTACCTACCCCGAATTCGCCAACAACAAGGGCTCTGTAGCCATTGATCAGCATCTTGGAAATTTCGTTTGTGGCCAGTTCGCCGGAATCTCGGCCTGCGAAGACGACGGGCACCTTCACGTCCACCTTCTCGGCGGGCCGGGAGTAGGAGATGCTGCCGAAAGGCGCGTCGTCTCTGCAGCGCAGGTAACCCTCTGAATCGCAAAGTCTACGCTGCAAAGTGGACACACTGATTGCGTGGATAGTAATGTTCCCTTTTCGGGACTCATCCACGACTGCGCTCCGCTGCTCTGCAGTCGGCTCGTCTCGAGTCACGAACCAACCCGTCAGGTTCTTGTAGGAATTCTCTGGCCTTCTGCCTAGATCGGTGAGCAACCCACGGAGCTTCTCTGCGTCCTTCTGAGCCTTGGCCTTTTTTGACTCGATGGTAAATTCGTATGCATGGATCGACTCTTCCGTGATGAATACACCGTCTCGTTCGCGCCCCTTGTGCATGATGGCACCCTGGAGTCCGTGCGGATCATGTATCGCTCTAGCCACCTCTAAGGCCCTGAGTTCAAAATCGTGCCCGGATTCATCGAACGTGGTCACATTGTCCCCTTCTTTAGTCAATGAAAGTCGGCAGCACCTTGCACCTAATTAGTTGACGCTTCTAATTTACCTTGCAAGGCATAGTGGTTGACGATTGGTCAGCTCATGACCTCCCTCGGGGCCTTCCATGGTGGTGATCGCCCCCGAGGGGAACTGCTGTGAATCTCGCCCACACTGGCCGGATGGAAGGTGATTTCGTGGACGCGCGAGATGGTGGCACCAGGTGCGAGAGAGGACGCTCCCGCGGTCGACTTGGTTATCCGGCGGTCGATCTTGGTTGTTGAGGGTGTCCGGCTTAGCCGTTCCGGCACCAGAACGAGCCGTAGTAGACATGTTCCCTACCAGCCGTCAAGGGAGACCTCCGAGTCTCCCGCGAGGTAGCAACTGAGGGCGTTTGAAGTGGTGTTCACGAACTCCTCAGGGATGGAGTCGGCATCAACCCACCGGACTTGGGCGTGCTTTCGCGGCTCACGGTTCTCGGGTTCGCCGGTCCAGTCGTGGGCGGCGAAGACGACGGTGAGGAAGCCGTTGGGGGCTTCGACGCCCCAGGCGCCGTGAATGATGTGCGCGACCTTGAGGGATTCGGGCTTCACGGTGAGGCCGGTCTCCTCGTACAGCTCGCGGACCGCAGTCTCGGTGATCGGCTCCCCCGGCTCGCTCTTGCCGACCGGCAAGTCCCACATCCCCTGGGCGAACTTGGCGTTCTCGCTGTGCTGGAGGAGGACGACGCGGTTGGTGGCCTTGTCGTGGACGATGACGGCCGCGACGAGCAGCGTCATCGAGTCGAGCGCCGGCTTGAGGGCCGGGGGGCGGTTGTCGGTCTGCTGGGCCACGGGGTTCCCTTCGTCGGGCGGGTTGTTGGGCATGTTAGGCGAGGGCCTCGCGGGCGCGGCGGGCGAGATCCGCAGCTCCCGGGACGCGGCGGCGCTGGTAGACCGCGAGCGTGGAGCGGATCGAGGTGATCGCCTTGCGGGTGCGGTCGGAGGTCATGCCCTCCATGAGAACCAGGGCCTGGGTCCAGGCCGCGACCGCTTCGTCTGCGCGGGCCTGGGCAGCGAGGCTGTCGCCGAGGTCGGCGTGGGTGAGGGCGTGCACGCGCTTGTACTTCTCCGGGTCCCAGCGGGTGAGCGCGTCGCGGTGCTGCTGTTCCGTACCGATGTGGTCCGAGAGGTCCGTCAGGGTGCGGGCGGTGTGGCTGGCGACGGTGCCAGCTGCCGGGCCGCTGACGCGGGAGAAGCTGGGCTGGGGACCGTCCTCGCGCAGAAGCGCGTCTTCGGCGGCGAGGAGAGCTCGGGCGGCCCGTGGATTCTCGCCGACGGCTGCGTAGGCGCGGGCGTGCGTGATGTGAAGGAGCGCTTCCGTCTGACCGTCGACGTGGCCGAGGCCGCGGGCGAGCGCGCCTTCGACGAGATCCACGCAGTGGTGGGGTTGCTTGAGACTGAGGGACTGGTGGGCGAGGGCGCGCATCATCCATGCGGCGTGGCCGTGGGGATCGGCTTCGCAGGCAAGTTGGTAGCCGACCTGGTAGTAGCGCTGGGCAGCGCCTTCGTGTCCAAGGTCGTGGTGCTTCCACCCTGCGAGGTAGGCAAGTTCGGCGACAGCGCCGAAGGCAGCCTGGCGTAAGGCTTCACTGGGGAACCGTCCGCGCAGCATGGGGGCTGCCGTGTCGGCGAGGTACGCGGTGACCGTGGTCAGGCCGTGCCCGCCGCCGAGCCTCTCGTCGGCGGCACTGAAGGCCGCCGTGATCTGCCGTACGACGTCGATGTCGTCGCTGCCGACGAGGGAGCGGGCGGTGCGGGCGCGGAGCATCCGCGAGGTGGCCTCGTGGTCGTGCTGGAGCGGCATGGCCACGCCGGCCGTGGTGAAGGCGGCGATGGCGAGGAAGCTTCGGCGTTCGACGTCCGCGCGGCCGAGGTCGGTGACCGCGGTGACGGGGTCGGTGTCCGGTGGCGACTCCACGTCGGGTGAGTGGAGGCCGAGCTCGGTTCGGGTGACGACGCGTCCCAGCCGCCGGGAGAGGGCTTCGGCGAGGTACTGGCCTGCCCGGCCGGACGGCGCGCGGGCACCGCCCACCCAATGGGAGATGGCCGACTTGTTGGTCTGGAGCAGTTCGCCGTTCTCGGCGGCGATGCGGCGTACGTCCTTGGCAAGCGCGTCGTACGTGCACCCGGCGGCGCTGATCGTGTCGCGCAGACGGGAGTTGGCGCTGGTGGGTGTCGGCACGGCCGCCTCCGCTCCGGATCTGTAAACCGCGTATACCGCTTGACCTCGGTCACACCGTACCCACTCTGCGTAGCGGGCGGTTCACTTATCGACAGCCGCCCCACTCACGGAATCACGGGCGGGCGGCCCCCAGAGTTCCTTACGCCCCAACGGGCTCGGGCATTCCTGTGCCCCGGTCCGGACGATCAGAGACGGAGACACGGTGACCACCATCGACACCGCGACCATCACGGTCGAGCTGCCCGACGCCTTCGACCCGCGCTGGAACCGCCTGCCCGGCATCCAGGTGGACGGCCGGCGCATCACCATCGACCCGGCCGAGTACTTCTTCCGCTTCGAGTCCAGCACCTGGCTCGTCGCCGACTGGGAGCTGGTGAAGGCCCAGCTCCTCGACGTGGACGAGACCACCGAGAGCGCCGTCGAGCAGCTCGCGCTCGACTTCATCAAGCAGCACAGCGAGTCCACCTCCGACGCCGCCCGTGTGCTGGCAACGGCGTGCGGGGTGTACGCGTACCTCTTCCGCGAGGAGCACCTGGCCGGCCTCGGCCTCCCGCAGATCACCACCGACCACCTGCGCATGCTGCGCGAGGCCGCCACGCTGATGGCGCTCAACAAGGTCGAGCTGGACGGGCACATCTCCAACGTCGGCCCGTGCTGGTTCTTTCCCGCCGCCACCTCCGTCGTCTTCGACCTGGACGAGGCGACGGGCGGAATGCTGGACGAGGTCTACCACGGCGGCTGGTTCAACGAGCACCGCCGGATCGAGTCCATCAAGGCCCACGCTGCGCTCGGCGGCCGGCTCGTGCACGGCTGCCAGTCCGTGCCGGACCAGTCCGGCGGCGTCGTCGCGCCCTACGGTGCCTCGATGGCCAACTTCCGTGACGACCTGGCCGAGTTCAAGGCGGGTTGGATCGAGCAGGTCTACGCCCACCGCGTGCCCGCAGCCGAGTAACCCCACCCCAGTACGGCTCCGGGGCGGGCCAGCTCGCGCGCCCGCCCCGGAGCCCACCAGTCCCCTGGAGACCTCCATGGATCAGAGCCTGTCCGCCGCCCTGCTGAACGACCTGTGCACTCTCGTCGGCAAGCCTCTCCCCGAACGTACCTCGATTCGCGTCTGGGGCATGTCCGGCGTCGAACGCGTCACCTTCCCCGACGGCACCACGGCCGTCTTCAAGTACGCCAAGGAACCCTTCGACCGCGAGGCCCAGGCCCTGCGATTGGCCTACCAGCGACGGCTCCCGGTCCCCGCGCTCCACGCAACCGCCGTGCGGGGCAAGTGGATCGGGATGCTCATGGACGACCTCGGCACCCCCGTACGGAACGCCGACGACCTCGACGGCGTCGCCGCCGCCGTCATGCTCCACGCCGCCCGCCCAGCGGGCGGTCTGCCCCTCCTCGACGGAGCGGGCCTCGCAGCCCTGCCCGGCCGAGCCCTCGATCATCTCCAGCGGCTGCGGAAAGCCGACCGATGGACGGACTGCGACGACATCGAGACCGCGCTGGGGAAGATCTCCGCAGCGGCCGAGACCCGCGTCCAGGGGGCGACGCTCGACCCGTTCGGCTGGGTCCACTCCGAGTTCCACCCCACGAGCGTCCACATCGGGGAGAACGGCTGGCACCTCCTCGACTTCGCCCGCGCCTTCACCGGCCCCGGCCTGATCGACCTCGCCTCCTACCACGGCACCACCGACGTACCGAGCCCCTTCCGCATGCGGGTGTTCCTGGAGCAGTACGTCACCGCAGGCGGTCATGAAGACGCCCTCGCCACCCGGGGCGGCCTGACCGCCGAGGCATGGGCCCTGGGCTGGCACCGCATGTGGGCCGTGGAGTGGTTCATGGAGCAGGCCATTCGCTGGATCGACGATCCGGCCAAGGACCCCGCGTACATCCCCGTTGTCCGCCGCCACCTGGGCGATGTGGTCCAACTCCTGGAGGTCTAGGTGCTCGCCCAGGTCTCTCCCTGGTACACCCACGCAGCCCAGCGCACAGCCGCTGCCCCCTCACACGCCCTCACCGCGCCTGCCCGGATGGAATGGAGCACCCACGCCGGCCTCGGTCCCGGCGCCGAGATTTTGGGACGGGACCTCTGCGGCAAGCGCGTCCTGGAGCTGGGCTGCGGCCCCGGCCACAACGTGGCCCACCTCGCGAAGCACCACCAGGCCCGCGCCACCGGCGTGGACCTGGTCGGCCTCCAGGTACGTCGGGCCCGCTCCCACTACGGCCACATCGACGGCGCCACCTTCGCCGCCGGCCACGCACTGCACCACTTGCAGGCCACCGGCCAGACTTTCGACGCGATTTACTCGGTCTTCGGTGCCGTCGGCCTCGTCGCCCCCGAACTCCTCCTCGCCGCCGTCTCGCGACGCCTGGAACCGGGCGGTGTGCTGGCCTTCTCCGTCCCTCACCCGGCCCGGTCCGGAAGACATCCATGCACGGACGACCGTCCGCGCGAGGACTACGTCACCATGCCCGACCGAACCCGACTGCCCCTCGCCCGATGGGAGTTCGACGCCCGCCGCTGGGGAGCCCACCTCTCCCGGGCGGGCCTGCGCGTCACCTCGACACAGGAGCTGCGGCACCCACGCCGCGACCCGTGGCCCACCACCCTCCTGATCACCGCCTGCAAACGCTGACCGCCGGAGGCACCGATGACCCTGCCCTACCTGCTCCTGGACATCGACGGAGTCCTCATACCGTTCCCGGCCGCCGACGGCAGCACCCCGCCCACCCACGTCCGCCACACCGTCCTGCCCTCCGGCCGACACCCCGACGCCCCCGTGCCCATCTGGCTCGACCCGAGTCACGGCGGCCTTCTCACCGATCTCCTGACCAGCGGACTCGTCACCCCCGTGTGGTGCACGAGCTGGCGCAAGGACGCCACCACGATCATCGGCCCTCTCCTGGGGCTACCCGACTTCCCCTACATCGACCTGCCTCGCCCCCAGATCACCACCAGCCACCCCGACGGCTACCTCTGGAAAAGAGACCACGTCGACGTCTGGCTGGCAGACGCCCCCGCCGTCTGGATCGGCGACGACTTCACCAGCCTCGACCACGCCTGGGCGGCCGGACGCACCGGCAGGGGAGCGCCGACCCTCCTCGTGCAGCCCGACCCACACATTGGGCTGCAGACCGAGCACTTGACCGAGCTCACGGCCTGGGTCTCGCAGTTGCCCACCGTTCGCGCCGTCTGACTGCTTTTGCCCTCGCCACCTCCATCAGCGAGGGCGGCCGGGTGGCACCCGGGCATGAGCCCGTCGGCGATCCGTGGCAGGGAACGGGGACGGTGATGTCGGAGTCAGCCGACTCGACCACTGCGGCCCCAGCCGCGTGCCCCGCCGGCCCGGAAACACCGCACCCGGCCCGCCATGGACGCCGTGTTCGGCGCCCTGCGGACCGGGTGCGGAGCGGTGGGCGTCCGACCCGCGAGAACACGCGGGTCGGACGGCCCGACCTGAGATCAGGCCTTCTTGGTCTCCCAGAAGATCTTGTCGATCTCGGCGATCAGGTCCAGAGCCTTCTGGCCCGTGGCCGGGTCGTTCGACGCCTTGGCAGCGGAGAGCGCCTTCAGGGTGTCGTTGACCAACTGGTGCAGCTGGGGGTACTTCTCGAAGTGCGGGGCCTTGAAGTAGTCGCTCCAGAGCACGGAGACGTGGTGCTTCGCGAGCTCGGCACGCTGCTCCTTGATCAGGACCGAGCGGGTGCGGAAGTCCGCGTCCTCGTTGGCCTGGTACTTCTCCTGGACGGCCTTGACGGACTCCGCCTCGATGCGGGCCTGGGCCGGGTCGTACACACCGCAGGGCAGGTCGCAGTGGGCGCTGACCTTGACCTTGGGGGCAAACAGGCGGGAAAGCATGGAGCGGTCCTTCCTCGTGATCGTCTTCTCAGGTGGGACATTACTCCGTGGAGCGCGCCTTTCGGCTAGTGCCCCCATGGGCTTAGGCCAAAAGTCCGGGGTGAGGATGAGCACCTGGGGCCGAATGTACGAGCCGTGCGCGAGACGGTGTACTGGAGGCGGACGAACGGACCGGGGAGGTAGCGGAGATGGCGGAGCCGGCGCAGGGGCCCGGGGACGGGCGGGCGGCAGGGGCGCGGTTTCAGGTGGTGGAGGTGACGGGGCCTTCGATGGTGCCGACGCTGTATCACGGTGACCGGCTCCTCGTGCGGTACGGGGCTCCGGTGCGGCCGGGGGACGTGGTGATCCTGCGCCACCCCTTCCAGCAGGATCTGCTGGTGGTGAAGCGGGCCACCGAACGCCGCCCGGGCGGCTGGTGGGTGCTGGCCGACAACACGTTCGCGGGCGGGGACAGCACGGTGTACGGGACCGTCCCGGAGGATCTCGTACTGGCCCGGGCGCAGTTGCGTTTCCGGCCGCTGAGGAAGGATCAGCGATCCCCGCTGGGGGTGCTCGGCTGGGCGGCTTCGGCGGTGCGGCCGTTGTCGGCGGACCGGTCGGCCTCCAGGCGCTTGCGGGCCCGGTAGGCGGCGACGTTGGCGCGGGTCGCGCAGCGGTCGGAGCAGTAGCGCCGCGACCGGTTGGTGGAGGTGTCGAGGTAGGCGTTGCGGCAGGGCGGCGCCTCGCAGAGGCCCAGCCGGTCCACGCCGTGGGTGGTGAGGTGGAAGGCGAGCCCCATCGCGGCGATGGCGGCGTATCCGGCGGTGGCGTTGGACGGGTGGTCCGCCAGGTGCATGTGCCAGTCCGGCTTCCCGCTCCCGTCCAGGGTGTCGTGGCCGGAGATCTGCGGGCTGACCGGGAACTCGAGGAGCAGGGAGTTCAGCAGGTCGACCGCGAGGGTCTCGTCGCCCCCGTCCGCCGCCTCGAAGACCGACCGCAGCCGGCCCCGTACGGAACGGAAGCGGGTCACGTCGGCGTCGGTCGCCCGCCGGGCGGCCTGGGAGTTGCCGGCGAAGAGGTCGCGAACGGCGTCGACCGAGGTGAGCACGTCCCTGTTCCGGGCCGGCTCCTCGGTGTTGACCAGACGCACGGCGTAGTCCGAGTAATAGGCCAGTTCCACTTGTCGTCCTTACGGCGTGGGTCTAAAGTTCCTACGGTCAGAGCGTAATGGTTGAAGTCGCATATTGAGTATTACATCAGGGGTGATGGCTCACATGGCGGACATGATGGCGAACCTGACGGACACGGGGACGAACGCGAACACCGCGGGCGCGACGGCCGCCGGCACCGACTGGCGGTCCTGGCAGGAGAGCTGGGACCGCCAGCAGGAGTGGTACATGCCGGACCGCGAGGAGCGCTTCCGGATCATGTTCGACATGGTCGAGGCCGTGGTGGGCCCCGAGCCGAGCGTGCTCGACCTCGCCTGCGGTACGGGAAGTATTACGGACCGGCTGCTGCGGCGGTTCCCGAAAGCCACCAGCACCGGCGTGGATCTCGATCCCGCGCTGCTCGCCATCGCCCGCGGCACCTTCACCGGTGACGACCGGGTCACCCTCGTCACCGCCGACCTCAAGGACCCTTCCTGGGCCGAGGCCCTCCCCCGGACCTCGTACGACGCCGTTCTCACCGCCACGGCGCTCCACTGGTTCCGCAGCGGTCCGCTCACCACGCTCTACGGGCAGCTCGGCCGACTGGTCCGGGACGGCGGGGTGTTCATGAACGCGGACCACATGACCGACCCGTCCACTCCCCGTATCAACGCCGCCGAACGCGCCCGCCGGCATGCGGCCATGGACCGTGCGAAGGCTGCGGGGGTGCTCGACTGGGCCGCGTGGTGGGACCTGGCCGGGAAGGACCCGGCCCTCGCCGGACCGACCGCCGAGCGGTTCGCGATCTACGGCGAGCACGCCGAAGGTGACACGCCCTCGGCCGATTGGCACGCCCGTACCCTTCGCGCGTCCGGCTTCGCCGAGGCGCGGACCGTCTGGTCCTCGCCCTCGGACGCGGTGGTGCTGGCACTGAAGTAGGCGAGCGGGGGAGAGCGGATCACGGCAGGGGCGGTACGGGAACTTCCGTACCGCCCCTGCCACTTCCGCGTCCGGGAACGTACGCGTCCGGGAACGTACGCGTCCGGGAACGTCCGCGTCCGCGTCCGCGTCCGGGAACGTTCGCGATCCGTTGCCGTCGGCCGCAACCTCCGGGGCGGTCCGGCGCACTGGAAGGGGTGAGACGGTCCGCACCCGCGGGCCTGGAGAGGGGCGGGGAATGCGGATCGACGAGGATGCCGCGCTGCACGCCTTCGTGGAGAGCCGGCGCACCGCGCTGTACCGGAGCGCGTACCTGCTCTGCGGCGACCGCCACGAGGCCGAGGACCTGGTGCAGACGGCGCTCGTGAAGGTGGTGGTGGGCGGCCGGCGGCACGGGCGGCTCGACAACATCGAGGCGTACGCGCGCAAGACGCTGGTCAACACCTTCATCGCGTCCCGCCGCAGGTTCTGGCGGCGGGAGCAGCCCTTCGGCGAACTGCCCGACCGCGCGGGCGGCCAGGACGACACCGACACCGGCCTCCAGGTACGGGCGGCACTCGCCCGGCTCACGGCCAGGCAGCGCGCGGTTCTGGTCCTCCGCTACTGGGAGGACCTCAGCGTCGAGGCCACGGCGGAGCTGCTCGGGATGCGGCAGAACACGGTCAAGAGCCACACGGCTCGGGGATTGGCGGCGCTGCGCGCCGAGATGACGGAGGAATTGGTGTGAGCGACGACGTGAAGAACCTGCTGGAACGGGCCGCGGCGGACGCCGGGCGTCCGGTCCTGTCGACGGAGGCGGTCTGGGCGGGGGCGGCCCGGGTACGGTTCCGTCGGCGTGCCGCTGTCTCGTGCGCGGCGCTGGCGGTCGTCGCGGCCGGCGCGGTCGCGGTGCCGCAGCTGGCCGGGGCGGACGGGTCCACGGCCTCGCTGGACCGGGTCTCGGTCGCGGCGTCGGCCGACGCGGCCGGGACGGACAAGGCGAGCCGGGTCGCCGCGCTGCTGCCCGCCGGGGTCGGCAAGCTGGAGGAGGTCTCGTTCGTGGTGCTGATCAAGCACGTGAAGCCGAGCGAGGACACGAGGCACTTCCTCGGTCCGCTGGACGGGGACTACGCGGTCCGCAAGGACGGCGGGGTCGGCTACCTCTCGTTCGAGTTCAGGAGCGCGAAGGAGATCGCCGCGAAGAGCGGGAACGAGGTGCCGGCCGCGGACCAGGACCTGTGCGAGCCCAACGGCAAGGAGCCCGAGCGCGCCGACTGCGTGCGCGAGGTGCTGCCGGACGGGCGGGTGCTCACCACGTGGAGCGACCCGATGGACTACGGGGACGGAACGCCCCAGTGGGGTCCGGAGATCGACGGGCAGCTGATCCTGAAGGACGGCAGCGCCCTGATGCTCCGTTCCAGCACCGGGTTCGAGGCGAAGGGGGCGCAGGGCCCACTGCTGAAGGCCCCGCCGCTGAACGCCACCCAGGTCCGCGGGCTGATGCTTCGCCCGGAGCTGCTGCCGGAGAAGTGACGGACGGCGGGTGTGGCCCCGGGGCGGTCCCGGCCGGAAGGCCGGGGCCGCCCCTCGGGGGACGTCGGGGTCGTACCGTCGGGGGCGTCGGGGTCGTACGGCCGGGGGGCCGGCGCGGCCGTCGGCGCCCCCGGTGACCGGCGTCGGCCCCCGTACGACCGCGTGCGGCTACAGCACCTTGGAGAGGAACGCCTGCGTCCGCTCGTGCCGCGGGTTCGTCAGCACGTCCCTCGGGTGTCCGGACTCGACGACCACGCCGTCGTCCATGAAGACGAGCGCGTCGCCGACCTCACGGGCGAAGCCCATCTCGTGGGTGACGACGATCATCGTCATGCCGTCCTCGGCCAGTCCCCGCATGACGTCGAGGACGTCGCCGACGAGCTCGGGGTCGAGCGCCGAGGTGGGCTCGTCGAAGAGCATCAGCTTCGGTTCCATGGCCAGGGCGCGGGCGATGGCGACGCGCTGCTGCTGTCCGCCGGAGAGCTGCGAGGGGAAGTTGCCCGCCTTGTCGGCCAGGCCGACCCGGTCGAGCAGCCGCTCCGCGCGTTCGCGGGCGACGGGGCGGGGCAGGCCCAGCACCTGGACGGGTGCCTCCATGACGTTCTCGACAGCCGTCATGTGGGGGAACAGGTTGAAGCGCTGGAAGACCATGCCGATGTCCCGGCGCCGCAGGGCGACTTCGCTGTCCTTGAGCTCGTAGAGCTTGTCGCCCTTCTGCCGGTAGCCGACCAGTTCGCCGTCGACGGAGAGCCGTCCGGCGTTGATCTTCTCCAGGTGGTTGATGCACCGCAGGAAGGTCGACTTGCCGGAGCCGCTGGGGCCGATCAGGCAGAAGACCTCTCCGGGTGCGACCTCCAGGTCGATGCCCTTGAGGACGTGCGCGGGGCCGTAGGACTTGTGGACGCCCTCGGCCTTCACCATGGCGGTCATGCGACGCCTCCCTTGGGGCGGCCGAGCGTGAGCATGCCGGCCTTGATCCTCTGGAACGGGGTGGGGGGCAGGCTGCGGCTCGACCCGCGCGCGAAGTGGCGTTCCAGGTAGTACTGGCCGACGCTCAGGACCGAGGTCGCCACCATGTACCAGACGGCCGCGAGGAAGAGCATCTCCACGGTGGCGCCGGAGGACTGGGAGACGTTCTGGGTGGAGCGCAGGAGTTCGCCGTACTGCACGGCGACCGCGAGCGAGGAGGTCTTCAGCATGTTGATGACCTCGTTGCCCGTGGGCGGCACGATGACGCGCATCGCCTGGGGGACGACGATCCGGCGGAGCGTCTTGCCGTGGGTCATGCCCAGGGCGTGCGCCGCTTCGGTCTGTCCCTCGTCGACGGACTGGAGCCCCGCCCGGCAGATCTCCGCCATGTACGCGGCCTCGTTGAGGCCGAGGCCGAGGAGCGCGCAGAGGAACGGGGTCATGAAGTTCGACCACTCGTCCTTGTAGATCGGCCCGAGGTCGATGTACTTGAAGACGAGGCCGAGGTTGAACCAGACGAGCAGCTGCACGTAGACCGGGGTGCCCCGGAAGAACCAGATGTAGCCCCAGGCGACGGACGAGGTCACCGGGTTCTTGGAGAGCCGCATCACCGCGAGCACGACGCCGAGGACGATGCCGATCACCATGGCGAGGAGCGTGATGACGACGGTGTTGCGGACGCCGTCGAGGATCTGGTCGTTGAAGAAGTAGTCCGGTATCGCGCCCCAGACGATCTCGCCCTGGGAGAACGCGTAGACGAGCGAGGCGAGCAGGCCGAGGACCACGATCGCGGCGACGTACCGGCCGTAGTGGCGTACCGGGACGGCCCTGATCGGCTCGGGTCCGGCAGCCGGGGCCGGCGGGGTCTCCGCGGGCTCCGTCTTGTCGATGTCAATCACTGGTGATGTCCTTCAGCGCCGGATTCCCGTCAGACCCCGCCGTTGAGCTTGGCCTCGGTGACCGCGCCCGCGTCGACGCCCCACTTGGTGATGACCTTCTGGTACTCGCCGTTCTTGATGATCGCGTCCAGGGCCGACTGGATGGCCTTGGTGAGCTGGTCGTTGCCCTTGGCGACGGCGATGCCGTACGGGGCGGCCTCGACCTGCTCGCCGACGAGCTGGAAGTCCTTGCCGCCGCCCGAGGTCTTGACCGCGTAGGCGGCGACCGGGAAGTCGGAGGAGCCGGCGTCGGCGCCGCCGGCGCGCAGCCGGGTCTGGGCCTCCAGGTCGTTGTCGAAGGCCTCGATGGAGATCTTGCCCTTGCTGCCGCACTTGGCGCTCTCGGCCTTGGCGAGGTCGTGGGAGACCGTGCCGCGCTGGACGACCATCTTCTTGCCGCAGAGGTCGGACCAGGTACTGATGCCCTGGTCGTCGCCCTTCTTGGTGTAGATGGAGACACCGGCGGTGAAGTAGTCGACGAAGTCGACGCCCGTGCCGACCTTCTTCTTCGTCTCGGGGTCGACACCGTCCTGACGGTTCTTGGTGTCGGTCATGGCCGACATGGCCAGGTCGTAGCGGCCCGAGCGCAGGCCGGTGAGCAGCGTGTCGAAGGTGCCGTTCTCGAAGGTGAACTTCACCCCGAGCTGCTTGCCCAGGGCGTCGGCGAGGTCGGGGTCGATGCCGATGGTCTTGCCGTCCTCGCCCTTGAACTCGACCGGCGGGTAGGCGATGTCCGAGCCGACCTTGATCTCCCCCTTGTCGCGGATCTCCTGGGGCAGGAGGTCGGCGAGCGGGGCGGCCGGGGCCGTCGCGGCCGCGGAGGTGGTCACGTCCTTCGATCCGGCGCTGTCGGTCTGGTCACCGCAGCCGGTCAGGATCAGCGCGCCGGCCACCGCGAGGGAGCCCACCGCCGCGAGACGGGACGTGACGGGCGTACAGCGGTTGGTGCGAGCGGTCATGGTCGGGGCCTCCGGCGGTGAAGGGGCGTCAAAAGATGAATACGCAGGTGTCTTCGGGTGTCGACACCTTGAGCGATTAGCGCATCCTGCCATCCGGAATAGCCCATTCAGGGGTCCAGCCATGTCAAAATCGGGTAACGGGCAACCCCCGCGTCCCCGAGTCCGAATGCGCCGAACCGGACCATCTGCGGGAATTTCGCTTTTCGACCGGAGAATCTCCGGGGCGGCCGGACCGGCCCGACGACTCGTGTGCCGTACAACGGACTTGCCGTCGAGCCCCCTCGCCGGGCGGACTTGTCACGCCATTCGCCCATGAGTCGTGTCACCTGGTCGAAAGTGACTCGTCCACGGCGGGCCCGGTCCGGTAAGAAAGACCTTTACACCCCTCATCCGGGGACCAGGACGCGTGTGCGGCGCGTCCGCGCGTACGAACCCTCCCTGCCGAGGCGGTCCAACCGCCGGCGCGGGGACGTACGCGGTGCCCACCCACCCCTCCTCACCAGGAGCGGCAACCCTCAGACGATGAAGACTTAAGGGGTCAGACAGCATGGCAGCGGAGATCGTCAATCCTCTCAATCGCAGCACCACCGGCAGCCGGGCCGGAGAGTCGAACGTGGCCGACGAGCCCTTCGATCCGGCCTTCGCGCTCCACCGCGGCGGGAAGATGGCCGTGCAGGCCACCGTTCCGATCCGCGACAAGGACGACCTGTCCCTCGCCTACACGCCGGGCGTCGCCAAGGTGTGCAGCGCCATCGCGGAGAACCCGGAGCTCGTCCACGACTACACCTGGAAGTCGCAGGTCGTGGCCGTGGTCACGGACGGCACCGCGGTCCTCGGCCTCGGGGACATCGGCCCCGAGGCGTCCCTCCCGGTGATGGAGGGCAAGGCCATCCTGTTCAAGCAGTTCGGCGGGGTGGACGCGGTGCCGATCGCGCTCGCCACCACCGACGCGGACGAGATCGTGGAGACCGTCGTCCGGCTCGCGCCCTCCTTCGGCGGGGTCAACCTGGAGGACATCTCGGCGCCCCGCTGCTTCGAGATCGAGCGCAAGCTCCAGGAGCGGCTGGACATCCCGGTCTTCCACGACGACCAGCACGGCACCGCCGTGGTGACGCTGGCGGCGCTGCGCAACGCGGCGAAGCTGTCCGGCCGGACCCTGGGCGACCTGCGCGGGGTCATCTCGGGTGCGGGCGCGGCCGGTGTCGCCATCGCGAAGTTCCTGCTGGAGGCGGGCATCGGCGACATCGCCGTCGCCGACCGCAAGGGCATCGTCAGCCGGGACCGCGAGGACCTCACCGACGTCAAGCGGGAGCTGGCCGGTCTCACCAACAAGGCCGGGCTCTCGGGCCCGCTGGAGGCCGCGCTGGACGGCGCCGACCTCTTCATCGGCGTCTCCGGCGGTACGGTCCCCGAGCCGGCCATCGCCTCGATGGCTCCGGGCGCGTACGTCTTCGCCATGGCCAACCCGAACCCCGAGGTCCACCCGGACATCGCGCACAAGTACGCGGCGGTCGTGGCCACCGGACGCTCCGACTACCCGAACCAGATCAACAACGTGCTGGCCTTCCCCGGCATCTTCGCGGGCGCGCTCCAGGTCCGGGCCTCCCGGATCACCGAGGGCATGAAGATCGCCGCGGCGAACGCGCTGGCCGACGTGGTCGGCGACGAGCTGGCCGCGGACTACGTCATCCCGTCGCCGTTCGACGAGCGGGTGGCCCCCGCGGTGACGGCCGCGGTCGCCGCCGCCGCTCGGGCCGAGGGCGTCGCCCGGCGCTGACGCCCGCCGCCCCGGTGCCGTACGGCGCCCGAAGGCACGACGACCCCGCTTCCCCGCCGTGCGGAGGAGCGGGGTTCGTGCGTGCGCGGGGTTCGTGCGTGCGCGGGGTTCGTGCGTGCGCGGGGTTCGTGCGTGCGCGGGGTTCGTGCGTGTGCGGGGTTCGTGCGTGTGCGGGGTTCGTGCGTGTGCGGGGTTCGTGCGTGCGCGAGGCCGGCCCCGCGCGCGAGGCCGGTTCGTGCGCGAGGCCGGTTCGTGCGTGCGCGGGGCCGCGGATTCAGTGGCTGCGGCGGGTGACGAACTCCGCGAGGGAGAGCAGGTCCCCTGCCGCCGCCGGGTCGGGCACGGCGCGGGAGAGGTGGTGGACCGCCCGGGCCATCCGGTCGGCCGCGGTGACCTGCGCCCAGTCGCGTCCGCCGGCCCGCTCGACCGCGTCGGCGGCCCCGCGCACCTCGTCGGGTGTGACGAGGGGGCCTTCGTAGAGCGCGGCGAGGTCGGCGGCGGCCGGGTTGCCCGAGGTCAGCGCGGCCACCACGGGCAGGGACTTCTTGTGGGCGGTGAGGTCGGCGCCGACCGGTTTGCCGGTGCGCGACGGATCGCCCCAGATGCCGATCAGGTCGTCGATGAGCTGGAAGGAGAGCCCGGACTCCCGGCCGAAGCCGTCCATCGCGCCGACGGAACGCTCCGACGCGCCGGCGTAGAGGGCGCCCACGGCGCACGCGCAGCCGAGCAGTGCGCCGGTCTTGGCCATGGCCATGGTGAGGCACTCGTCGAGGGTGACCTCCCGGGGGCCGCGTCCCTCGAAGGCGCAGTCGGCCTGCTGGCCGGCGCAGAGTTCGATGACGCAGGCGGTGAGCCGCGCCGAGGCGGGGGCGGAGGCGGGGTGGTCGTCGTCGGCGAGGATGCGCAGGGCGAGCGCCAGCATGGCGTCGCCGGTGATGACGGCGTCCGGGACACCGAAGACCGCCCAGGCGGTGGGCCGGTGACGGCGGGTGGTGTCCTCGTCGATGACGTCGTCGTGGAGCAGGGTGAAGTTGTGCACGAGTTCCACGGCCACGGCCGCGCGCACGGCGCGTTCCGGGTCGCCGCCCAGCGCGCGGGCCGCCGCGAGGACCAGGGCGGGTCTGATGGCCTTGCCGGCCGGGCCGGGGGCGGGGCTCCCCTCGTCGCCCTCGGCGTCCGCCCAGCCGAAGTGGTACATCGCCACCCGGCGCATCCCGCCGGGCAACGACGCCACCGCGGCACGCAGATGCGGGTCGACGACGGCCCGGGTCCGTTCCAGGAGCGCCGCGGCCTCGTGGCCTTCGGTCGCGGCGTCCGTACTCGTCATGGTCACGGGTCACTCCCTCTGTCGCCGGTGAGCCCCCGGTCCGGTTCGCGGCGGGCCGGGGGCAACGGGTCGTACGGGCGGTGCGGTGGTACGGCGTCGGGTTGCGGGCCCGGCATCCCGTCGGGCCCGACGGGATGCCGGCCCGACGAGCTGCCGGGCCCGACGGGATGCCGGCCCGACGGCGCGGGGCAGGGGGCGCGGGTGGGTGCCGGGCCCCGGGTGCGACACCCGGAGCCCGGCACCCGGCCCCGTACTCCTCCCCCGTCCGGGACCTCCGCCGCGCCGCCCGCCCTGCTGGTGGGTCCCGTCAGCGCCAGCGGCTGACCTCGACGTTCTCCAGGACCCCGAGGGCGTCGGGGACGAGGACGGCCGCGGAGTAGTAGGCCGTGACGAGGTAGGAGATGATCGCCTGCTCGTCGATGCCCATGAAGCGGACGGAGAGGCTCGGCTCGATCTCGTCCGGGATACCGGTCTGCTGGAGGCCGATGACGCCCTGCTCGGACTCGCCGGTCCTCATGCAGATGATCGAGGTGGTGCGCGCCTCGGTGATCGGGATCTTGTTCGACGGGAAGATCGGCACCCCGCGCCAGGCCGGGACGTGCTGCCCGCCGACGTCCACGCTCTCCGGGACCAGTCCGAGCCGGTTGCACTCGCGGCCGAAGGCGGCGATGGCGCGCGGATGGGCGAGGAAGAGCTTCGATCCGCGCCGCCGGGAGAGGAGTTCGTCCATGTCGTCGGGGCTGGGCACCCCGGCGTGCGGCTGGAGCCGCTGGCCGTAGTCGCAGTTGTTGAGGAGGCCGAACTCCCGGTTGTTGATGAGCTCGTGCTCCTGGCGCTCGCGGAGCGCCTCGACCGTGAGCCGCAACTGCTGCTCGGTCTGGTTCATCGGTTGGTTGTACAGGTCGGCGACGCGGCTGTGCACCTTCAGTACGGTCTGCGCGACGCTGAGTTCGTATTCACGGGGCGCCGCGTCGTAGTCCACGAAGGTGTGCGGGACGACGGCTTCGCCGACGTGGCCGGCGGAGAGGTCGATGGCCGCCTCGCCGTACTTGTTCGTCCGCTGCTGCGGGATGGCGAGCAGCCCGGCGAGATGGTCGCGGAGGGTGCCGACCCGCTCGGCGAGGTTGAGCACGTCGGCGCGGCTCAGCGTCAGCAGGGTGCAGGCGGTGGCCGCGCGGGTGGTGAACTCCCACCGCGCGTCGCCCTCGACCAGGGAGTGGTCGCCGAAGTAGGAGCCGTCCGCGAGGACTCCGAGCACCGTCTCGTCGCCGTAGGGGCCCGTGCCGATCTTCTCGACCCGGCCGTGGGCCAGCAGGTGGACGCGGTCCGCCGGGTCCCCCGAGGCGGCGATGACCTCGCCCGCCGCCACCTCGCGCTGTTCGCAACGACGGGCCAGTTCGGCGAGCGCCTCCTCGTCCGCGTAGTCGCGGAGGGCGGGGAGTTCGCCGAGTTCGGCAGGGATGACCGCGACCCGGTCACCGGTCTGCACGAAGGTCACCCGGCCGTCTCCGACCGAGTAGCTGAGCCGACGGTTCACCCGGTACGTACCGCCCTGTACCTGCACCCACGGCAGCATCTTCAGGAGCCACCGGGAGGTGATTTCCTGCATCTGCGGCGCGGACTTGGTGGTCGTCGCGAGGTTCCTCGCAGCGGCCGTGCCGAGACTCTGCTGCGGCGTGCCCTGCGTGTCGCGAACCTCTTCACCAACGGACATCTTGACGGGTCCTCTCGATCATGGGCTGAGCTGCGTGAAGAAGCCTTTCAGCACGGAGTGTCGCTACGCCATTACACAAAAGAGTGCGACTGAAAGGGGGTTGAGCGGGGCAGCCCGGTCCGGCGGGGCCCGTCGAGCCCGATAACTTGCATCTTGGATACCAGTTATCTACGGTTCCCTCATGCGGCTGACGAGATTCACCGACGTGGCGCTGCGCGTGCTGATGCGCCTCGCCGTCGTGGAGAACGGCGAACCGCCGACCACCCGGGAGGTGGCGGCGACCATGCGCGTGCCGTACACCCACGCCGCCAAGGTGGTCGCCCGGCTCCAGCACCTCGGCTTGGTCGAGGCCCGCCGGGGACGCGGCGGCGGACTCGCCCTCACGGGGGCCGGCCGCACCGCCTCGGTCGGCGGCGTCGTCCGCGAACTCGAAGGCGCGGGCGACGTGGTGGAGTGCGAGGGGGACACCCCCTGCCCACTGCTCGCCGCCTGCCGGCTGCGCAGCGCCCTGCGCCGGGCGCAGGAGGCGTTCTTCGCGGAGCTGGACCCGCTCACCGTCACCGAACTCGTCGCCTCACCCACCGGGCCCCTGCTCGTCGGGCTCGGCACCGGCCGCCCGGACACCGGCTGAACGCACCCGCCCCACCCGGTGCGCCCCTCGCGGGCCCTGCCGGGCGCACCCGTCCCAAGAAATACGCATCTCGCATACCAATTCAACATCCGAGGAGTCCCGATGCTCTCCGAGCCGTCGACCGCCACCGTCCGCGCCACCCTCCCCGCCGTCGGGGCCGCCATCGGGGACATCGCCGACCTCTTCTACCGGAAGCTCTTCGCCGCCCACCCCGAACTCCTCCGGGACCTCTTCAACCGGGGCAACCAGGCCGCCGCCACCCAGCAGCGCGCCCTCGCCGGCTCGATCGCCGCCTTCGCGACGATGCTGGTCGAGCACCCGGACGCCCGCCCCGACGTGATGCTGAGCCGGATCGCCCACAAGCACGCCTCCCTCGGCGTCACGGCCGCGCAGTACGAGGTGGTGCACACCCACCTCTTCGCCGCCATCGCCGAGGTGCTGGGCGACGCGGTCACCCCGGAGGTCGCCGCCGCCTGGGACGAGGTCTACTGGCTGATGGCCAACGCCCTGATCGCCGTGGAGGACCGCCTCTACGCGGAGCGGGGCGTCGCCGCGGGCCAGGTCTGGCAGGAGTGGGAGGTGGCCGGGCGCACCGAGGAGACCGCCGACGTCGCCACCTTCCGGCTCCACCCCGCGGACGGCTCCCCGGCCCCCGCCTTCCGGCCCGGCCAGTACGTCTCCGTACAGGTCGAACTCCCGGACGGCGCCCACCAGATACGCCAGTACAGCCTCTCCGGCGCCCCCGGCTCCCCGCTGCGCTCGATCACCGTCAAGCGGGTCCACGGCGGCGACGGTCCGGACGGGGAGGTCTCGGCCCACCTGCACGCCCACGTGCGCCCCGGCGACCGGCTGCGCGTCTCGCTGCCGTACGGCGACCTGACCCTCGGCTCCACCGGTACGGCCACCGACGCCCCGCTGCTGCTCGCCTCGGCCGGGATCGGCTGCACCCCGATGCTGTCGCTCCTGGAGCACCTCACGGCCACCGGCCACCACGGCCCGGTCACGGTGGTGCACGGCGACCGCTCCCCCGCCGACCACGCCCTGCGGCTCGACCACGCCCGGCTGACCGCCGGACTCGCGGGCGGCGCCGCCCACTTCTGGTACGAGCGCCCCGAGGCCGGCCACCCCGCCGAGCGCACCGGACGGGTCGACCTGAGCGGCCTGACCGTCGCCCCCGGCACCCACGCCTATCTCTGCGGCCCGCTGCCCTTCATGCGCGCGGTACGCACGCAGCTGCTGGCCAAGGGCGTACCGGCGGCGGACATCCACTACGAGGTGTTCGGTCCGGACCTCTGGCTCGCCCAGGACTGACCCGCGTGCTCCCCGCGCCCGTCGCATCTGACCGGATCGGCTCGCTCGGCGGTCGAACACCGGGAGCGACGGGCGCGGGGAGGTTCGGCGCACCGGCACGGGCGGTAGCCACTGACGGAGACGTCTTCCGCGCTCCGAAGGAGTGGCCCCCATGTCCGTGCCCATGACCGCCGCCGCCCTCCTGAAGGCCCTCCAGGACGAGGGGCTCACCGTCGTCCAGGTCGGCGACTGGCGTACCCACAACCGGAACCGCGTGGGCGCCTGGGGCCCGGTGAACGGCGTGATGATCCACCACACCGCGACCCGGGGCACCGCCCGCACCGTCGAGATCTGCCGCGAGGGCCGCGGTTCGCTCCCGGGCCCGCTCTGCCACGGTGTCGTCGCCAAGGACGGCCGGGTCCACCTCGTGGGCCACGGCCGCGCCAACCACGCGGGGCTCGGCGACCACGACGTGCTGCGTGCCGTCGTCGCCGAGCGGCGCCGCCTTCCGCGCGACCACCGGAACGACACGGACGGGAACCGGCACTTCTACGGCTTCGAGTGCGAGAACCTCGGCGACGGCGAGGACCCCTGGCCCGAGGTCCAGCTCGACGCGATCGAACGCGCCGCCGCCGCGATCTGCCGCCACCACGGCTGGGGCGCCCCCTCCGTCATCGGCCACCGCGAATGGCAGCCGGGCAAGGTGGACCCGGTCGGCTTCTCCATGACCACGATGCGGGCACGCGTCCACGAGCGGCTGACGTGAGGGGTGTGCCGGCGCAGCCCTGTCGGTGAACAACGGTGGAACGAGACAGCTGTGCCCCGTCGCCGGGGTTCGGTGACGGGGCACACGGACTGAGGGCGACTCACCTCACGGCTGGTCGCCGATGTAGCGGTAGATCTCGGCGTTGGCGTTGACGCCCCAGACGGTGCCGTCGGCGGCCGCGCTGATGTCGGTCAGCCCGCCGGGGACGTTGTGCCACGGAGAGGCGTCATCGTTGGTGAACCGGTAGATCTTCCCCTCGGAATTGACGCCCCAGACGTTGGAGCGCGACCCCGCCGAGATCTTCACCAGACCACCGGCGATCTTCTTCCAGTGACTGCCGGAGCCCTGGTCGCCGATGTAGCGGTAGATCTCCGCGTTGGCGTTGACACCCCAGACGGTGCCGTCGGCGGCCGCGCTGATGTCCGTCAGCCCGCCGGGGACGTTGTGCCACGGAGAGGCGTCGTCGTTGGTGAACCGGTAGATTCGCGCTTCCGAGTTGACGCCCCAGACGTTGGAGCGCGACCCCGCCGAGATCCCCGTCAGACCACCCGCGATCTTCTTTCAATGAGCCATGTCGACCTCGTTCCTCTTGCTCGTGCCCACCTTCAGGGCCGGTTCGAGACTAGGTCGACCAAATGGGCCAATACTCGGACTGGTCAAACAAAATGATCCGGAAATGGACGTTTGGCACTGGTCTCTCCTGACGTGCCTGAAGACCGGACCGGCCGGCTGCGAACATGTTGACCTGATGTGCCGTCCCACCTGAGAGGGATCGACACAGTGGCACGGCATGTGCGGAGGCAGATTGCGCCATCTTCCCGCCGCCTCAGCGGCGCAGAGGAGTCGGTGAACCACGTGTCGCTGTCCGTCTTCCGCTTCGGGCACGACGCGCTCGTCACGCCCCGTCCGGCGCGGCTCGTCGGGCACGGCCCGCCCCTGTTCCCTCCGCACCGCCGGGGCGACCACGGCATGGTCGACCGGTTCGCCGAGCCTGCGGAGGAGCCGTGGGACCGGGGCACGCCCCGCACCCCCTGACATCCGCGCCCGGCCCCCTGCGGCGACACTGGAGGGGTGAGCCCGACAGATCCCGCAGCCGGGGAGCCCGCAGCCCCGGCGCCCCCTGGACCGACAGCGCCGGAACCAGCGGCCCCCGCCCCCGCAGGCCCCGCGTCCGTGCTGCGTCCCCGGCTGCCCTCGCCGCTGGTGGAGGCGGCCGACGAGCGGTTCGGGCGTCACGGGGTGACGTTGCTGCTCAAGCGGGACGACCTGATCCACCCGGACCTGCCGGGAAACAAGTGGCGCAAGCTGGCGCCCAATCTCGCGGACGGCGACGGGCGCCCGGTCATGACCTTCGGCGGGGCGTACTCGAACCATCTGCGGGCGACCGCCGCCGCCGGACGGCTGCTGGGGTTCGCCACCATCGGGGTCGTACGCGGGGACGAGCTGGCGGACCGGCCGCTGAACCCCTCGCTGGCCCGGTGCGCGGCCGACGGGATGCGGCTGCACTTCGTGGACCGGGGGACGTACCGCGCGAAAGACGATCCCCGGGTGCTGGCGGGGCTGCTCGACCGCTTCGGGGACGCCAGGGTCATTCCGGAGGGCGGCAGCAACGCCCGGGCGGCACAGGGCTGTACGGAGCTCGGGCGCGAGCTGCGGGGGCGTACCGGGATCGCGGCGGTGGCCTGCGGGACCGGCGGGACCCTGGCGGGGCTCGCGGCCGGACTGGCCCCCGGCCAACGGGCCCTGGGCGTCGCGGTGCTGCGCGGCGGCTTCCTCGCCGACGCCGTACGCGACCTCCAGCGCGAGGCGTTCGGCGGCCCGGCCGGGAACTGGTCGGTGGAGGACCGCTTCGCCTTCGGCGGCTACGCCCGTACCACGCCGGAACTCCACGCGTTCGCCGAGGACTTCGAGGACCGGCACGGGCTGCCGGTGGAGCGGATCTACGTGGCGAAGCTGCTGTACGCGCTGACCGCCCTGGCCGGGGAGGGGGCGTTCGCCCCGGGCACCCGGGTGACCGCGGTGATCACCGGGCGCCCGGAACCGGCCGCGGAAGGGCCCGGCGCGGCCCGGCCGGGCCCCGACCGGGCTCCGTCCGGCCGGCCCGCCCCGGGTCACTCCGCGTCCGACTCCCGGTAGGCGGCTGCCTCTTCGAGGTCGAGGCGGCGCAGCAGGGTGCGCAGCATCTCGTCGTCGATGCGGCGGTCGTCGCGGAGGCGTACGAAGACCTCGCGCTCGGCCTCGATCATGTCGCGGGAGAGCCGGCGGTAGGTGTCGTCGGCGGACTCGCCGGTGAGCGGGTTGGCGGCGCCGAGGCGTTCCCAGACGGCGTTGCGGCGGCGCTCCATGACCGTGCGCAGCCGGTCGGCGAGGGGGTCGGGGAGGCTGTTGTGCTCGTCGGAGAGCAGTTCGTCCAGCCGTCGCTCGGCCGCCGTGGACGCCTCGCTCTGGGCCTGGGCCTCGGCGAGGGTCTGGGC
The DNA here is from genome assembly GCF_026343115.1 of Streptomyces sp. NBC_00102. Classification (GTDB taxonomy): domain Bacteria; phylum Actinomycetota; class Actinomycetes; order Streptomycetales; family Streptomycetaceae; genus Streptomyces. The sequence continues at coordinate 4,938,920 of NZ_JAPEMC010000001.1, read as the reverse complement.
CTGCGGGTCGGGGCCGGGCAGCTTCAGCACGCGCACCAGCAGCGGCAGGGAGAGGCCCTGGATGACGAGAGTGCCGATGACGGTGGTGAAGGTCAGGAAGAGCACCAGGTTGCGGGCGGGGAAGTGCTCGCCGTCGTCGGTGAACGCCGGGATGGAGAAGGCGATGGCGAGCGAGACGACCCCACGCATCCCGGCCCAGCCGACGATCAGCGGTGAGGTCCAGTTGGTCTCCGGCTCGCGTACGCGGATGCGGGAGGAGAGCAGGCGGGGCAGGTAGGTGGAGGGGTAGACCCAGAGGAAGCGGACCACGACGACGGCGACGAAGACGGCGACGGCGTACCGCACGGCGTCCCACACCGCGTAGGTGCCGAGCCCTTTCAGTACGAAGGGCATCTGGAGCCCGATCAGGGCGAACACGGCCGACTCCAGCACGAAGGCGACCATCTTCCAGACGGCGGCCTCCTGGAGCCGGGTGGCGAAGTCGACCTGCCAGGAACGGTGTCCGAGGTACAGGGCGACGACGACCACCGCGAGCACTCCGGAGGCGTGCACCCGCTCGGCCGCCGCGTACGCCACGAACGGGATCAGCAGGGAGAGGGTGTTCTGGAGCAGCGCCTCCTTGAGGTGGGTGCGCAGCCAGTGCAGCGGGACCATCAGCAGCAGGCCGACCAGGATGCCGCCGACCGAGGCGAGGAGGAACTCCCACACCCCCTCGCCCCAGCTCATCCCCGCGCCCACGGCGGCGGCCAGGGCCACCTTGTACGCGGTGATCGCGGTGGCGTCGTTCACCAGGGACTCGCCCTGGAGGATGGTGGTGACCCGGGCGGGGAGGCCGACCCGGCGGGCGATGGCGGCGGCGGTCACGGCGTCGGGCGGGGCGACGACCGCGCCGAGCACCAGCGCGGCGGGCAACGGCAGGTCGGGCACGAGGAGATAGGCGAGCCAGCCGACCGCGAGCGTCGCGAAGAGGACGTAGCCGACCGAGAGCAGCGCGACGGGCCGGACGTTGGCCCGCAGGTCCAGGTAGGAGCTGTCCACGGCGGCGGTGTACAGCAGGGGCGGCAGCAGCAGCGGCAGCACGATGTGCGCGTCGAGCGTGTACGGGGGCACACCCGGCAGGTAGGCGGCCAGAAGTCCTACGGCTACCAGCAGCAGCGGCGCGGGCACGGGGGTGCGCCGCGCGGCTCCGGCTACCGCCGCACTGGCCGCGACCAGTGCGACCAGGGGCAATGCGTCCATCGTTCGGGTCCTCACATCCGTCGTAACCTGGCCATCATGAGTGAGTGCCCGCACGTAGACGAACTGCCCCGCCCCGAGCCGACCCCGCTCAGCGACACCTGCCTGGAGTGCAGGGACTCCGGAACGCACCCCGTGCAGTTGCGGCTCTGCCTGACCTGCGGGCACGTCGGCTGCTGCGATTCGTCACCGCTCAGGCACGGAACGGGACACGCCCGGGAGAGCGGGCACTGCGTCATGCGGAGCTTCGAGCCGGGCGAGAGCTGGCGCTGGTGCTACGAGGACGGTTCGATCGTCTGACGTCTGGGTACGTCAAACCGGCGCCGGTTCTTCGGAATTGCGCGCCGCGGAACCCGAAAACCCCCCACCGGCAAGGTCCGTCCCCGTCGCGGACGAACAAAGCCGGTGGGAACACTAGCCACTGTCAGTACCTCCGTGCTTACCATGGGTGACCCCCACCGGTTGGGCTCGCGGCGACACGGCATCATGTATCGCGATAGCGTCGCCCCGACCGAGAACCGACGACCGACCGAACGGTTCCGGACCTGTTCCGGAACCTCGAACGAGTTTGTGCCACCTTGGAGGTGAGGGTGTCCCAGATCGCAGGCGAACCCGGGAACCAGGACTTCGTGGAGGTCCGGCTGCCCGCCGCGGGTGCCTACCTGTCGGTGCTGCGTACGGCCACGGCCGGCCTTGCGGCGCGCTTGGACTTCACTCTCGACGAGATCGAGGACCTCCGCATCGCGGTCGACGAGGCCTGCGCGATCCTGCTCCAGCAGGCCGTGCCCGGCTCCGTCCTCAGCTGCGTGTTCCGGCTCGTGGACGACTCCCTCGAAGTGACCGTGTCGGCCCCGACCACGGACGGCCGGGCACCCGAACGCGACACCTTCGCGTGGACGGTGCTCGCCGCCCTGGCGGGCAAGGTCGAGTCCACGGTCGCCGACGACCGGACGGTCAGCATCAGCCTCCACAAGCAACGCGGCGCGGGACCCGGGCCGGCGTGAGCGACGGGAACGGGGAAGGTGCTGTGCGGGACGATTCGATGCGATCGGGGGCGGCGCACCCTGCCGCCGTCCCCGAGCAACAGGCCCGGCCGCACCCGGTGGACGGGGCGGACGGAACGGACGGGCCCACAGGGCTCACGGTCGCGGCGGAGCAGGCGGAGCGGGCGGGCCAGATGAGCGAGCACGGGCGTCACGATCCCCACGACCGCAGCGGCACGCGGGCGCTTTTCGTAGTGCTCCGCGAGCTGCCGGACGGGTCGCCGGAGAAGGCCGAGCTGCGCAACCGGCTGGTCCGGATGCATCTGCCGCTGGTGGAGCATCTGGCCCGCAGGTTCCGCAACCGGGGCGAGCCGCTGGACGACCTCACCCAGGTCGCCACGATCGGGCTGATCAAGTCGGTGGACCGGTTCGATCCGGACCGGGGCGTGGAGTTCTCCACGTACGCGACGCCGACCGTCGTCGGGGAGATCAAGCGGCATTTCCGCGACAAGGGCTGGGCGGTGCGGGTACCGCGCCGCCTTCAGGAGCTGCGGCTCTCGCTGACCACGGCGACCGCCGAGCTCTCCCAGCAGCACGGCCGCTCGCCGACCGTGCACGAGCTGGCGGAGCGCCTCGGCATCTCCGAGGAGGAGGTGCTGGAGGGGCTGGAATCGGCCAATGCCTACAGCACCCTCTCGCTGGACGTACCGGACACCGACGACGAGTCGCCGGCCGTCGCGGACACGCTGGGCTCGGAGGACGAGGCGCTGGAGGGCGTCGAGTACCGCGAGTCCCTGAAGCCGCTGCTGGAGGGGCTGCCGCCGCGCGAGAAGCGGATTCTGCTGCTGCGCTTCTTCGGCAACATGACCCAGTCGCAGATCGCCCAGGAGGTGGGCATCTCGCAGATGCACGTCTCCCGGTTGCTGGCCCGCACGCTGGCCCAGCTGCGCGAGCGGCTGCTCGTGGAGGAGTGAGGGCGCCCGGGTCTCCGTCGGCCGGGGCGCGCGAGCCCGGCCCGATCCACATCGACAGGCCCCGTTCCCGGCGGATGCCGGGGCGGGGCCTGTCGATGCCCGGACGCCGGGGCGAGCGCTACGCGTCGTCGGAGGGCGCGCGCGGGGCCCGGCCGAAGCCCAGCTCCCGTGTGGTCTCCGGGTTGAAGAGCAGGACCAGCGCGGTGATCACGACGGCGGCGAGGACGATCCCGGTGGGGATCAGCGCGCCCTGGGACTTCAGCAGGGTGTAGGCGACGGGCGCCCCCATGATCTGCGTGATGACCGTGGGGCCCCGGCCCCAGCCCCGGCGCAGCAGCAGCCCCCGGGCACCCGCGAGCGGGATGACGCCGAGCGCGATCAGGGTGACTCCGCCCGTCACGGCCTGCGTGGGGCTCTCCGGACGCCCGAGCAGCCCCATCACCAGCATGTAGATCCCGCCGACGACGAGGGCCGCCCCTTCGAGGGCGGTGAGCGCGGCGAGAACCTCGATGCGCCCCGGCTTCCCGGTCCGCTTCCCGGACGCGGGCGACGGCGCGGGAGACGGGGAGGGCGTGTTCGCTTGAGTACTCACGCGAGCCAGGTTGGCATCCCCGGGCCCGGAAAGCGAAGCCGGGGGCCGGCGCGTCCCCCTCCCCACACGCCCGGTCACTCCGGGTGACCCCAGTTCGAATGACTACGGAGCGTAATGGCCAGGGGGAGTGACTGCGGGCCGGTACCGCCTGGTAGGTAGGCTGGCAGTCATGCGCGCTCTCCTCGTGGTCAACCCCGCCGCCACCACCACCAGTGCGCGTACGCGCGACGTGCTCATCCACGCGCTGGCGAGCGAGATGAAGATCGAGGCCGTGACCACGGAGTACCGGGGTCACGCCCGGGATCTGGGACGCCGTGCCGCCGACTCCGGCTCCTTCGACCTGGTGGTCGCCCTCGGCGGCGACGGCACGGTGAACGAGGTCGTCAACGGGCTGCTGCACCGGGGCCCCGACGAGGGGCTGCCGAGTCTCGCGGTGGTGCCCGGCGGCTCGACCAACGTCTTCGCGCGGGCCCTGGGGCTGCCGAACGACCCGGTGGAGGCGACCGGCGCGATCCTTCAGGCACTGGCCGAGGAGAGTTCACGAACGGTGGGCCTGGGACGGGCGTTCGGCACACCGGGCTCCGCCGACGAGGCGGTGCCCGAACGCTGGTTCACTTTCTGCGCGGGCCTCGGCTTCGACGCCGGCGTGATCGGCCGGGTCGAACAGAAGCGCGAGGGCGGCAAGCGTTCGACCCACGCGCTGTACGTGCGCCAGGTGCTCCGCCAGTTCGTCGACGAGCCGCACCGCCGCCAGGGCGTGATCACGCTGGAGGTGCCCGGCCAGGAGCCGGTGCACGAGCTCGCCCTGTCGATAATCTGCAACACCGCCCCCTGGACCTACCTGGGCAATCGCCCGATGTACGCCTCCCCCAAGGCGTCCTTCGACACCGCCCTGGACATCCTCGGCCTGAAGCGGCTCTCCACCGCGCAGGTGGCCCGCTACGGCACCCAGCTGCTCACTTCCAGCCCCGACAAGGGCCCGCGCGGCAAGCACGTGGTTTCACGGCATGACCTCACGGACTTCACCTTGCATTCAAAGGTCCCGCTCCCCTTCCAGATGGACGGAGACCACCTGGGACTGCGTACGAGCGTGACGTTCACAGGCGTACACCGTGCACTGCGTGTGATTGTGTGAGCGGAAGGGCCCAAAGTCCTTTAACTCGAACGTTTGGGCTGGTTCCCACCCCTTAGAAGTACGGCTGTGACGGAGCCGACACCGAGGAATCAAAAAAAACTTTCCAGAAGGGGTTGTATCCGTCGCCGAGGTTTGCGAATCTCTACATGGCGATCGGGACGGCCCGCAGCATCGGCCTCCACTGAGAGCCAGAACCCCTCCTCACTGTGCAGACCACGGCCAGTTCATCTGGGCGTAGGCCCTTCACCTGCGGGGGGATTCGTGAAAGCGTTCACATTCACAAGCAACAAGCATGTAATACCAAGGAGAGGTAGCAGCCATGGACTGGCGTCACAACGCCGTTTGTCGTGAGGAAGACCCCGAGCTGTTCTTCCCCATCGGCAACACCGGTCCTGCGCTGCTGCAGATCGAGGAAGCCAAGGCCGTCTGCCGTCGCTGCCCCGTCATGGAGCAGTGCCTGCAGTGGGCGCTCGAGTCCGGCCAGGACTCCGGCGTCTGGGGTGGCCTCAGCGAGGACGAGCGCCGCGCCATGAAGCGCCGCGCCGCTCGCAACCGGGCGCGCAACGCCAGCGCCTGATTCGACGCCCCCGCGACAAGCCTCAGCCCGGCGGCGCGTACGCAGCGTACGCACAGCCCCGCCTTCGAGTCGCAGCGCGCAGTACCCCGAAGCGCAGAAGAACGTGCTTGAACCGGAAGGCCCGGACCGTCACCACGGTCCGGGCCTTCCGGTGTGCGGTCTCCCGCACGTTCCTTCGGCGGGAGACCGGTGCGCTCTCCCACCGTTCCTCCGCCGGTCGGTGCGGCTCCCGGTCGATGGAGCCGCACCTGCGGGACGGTCTCAGCGGTCGGCGCTGACCGGGAGGTCGAGCAGCACCTGGGTGCCGCGCTCCGGTGCGGGCACCATGTCGAAGGTGCCGCCCAGTTCACCCTCGACCAGCGTCCGGACGATCTGGAGTCCGAGGTTGCCGGCCTTGCGGGGGTCGAAGCCCTCGGGGAGGCCGCATCCGTCGTCCTGCACGGTGATGAGCAGCCGGCCGTCCCGGGACGATCCGCCCCGCACCGCGGAGACCTCGACCGTGCCGCTGTCCCCCTCCTTGAACGCGTGTTCCAGGGCGTTCTGCACGACCTCGGTGAGCACCATCGACAGCGGAGTGGCCACGTCCGCGTCCAGGATGCCGAAGCGTCCGGTGCGCCGGCAGGTGACCTTTCCGGGAGAGATCTCGGCGACCATGGAGATGACCCGGTCGGCGATCTCGTCGAACTCGACGCGTTCGTCCAGATTCTGGGACAACGTCTCATGGACGATGGCGATCGAACCGACGCGCCGCACCGCCTCGTTGAGCGCCTCGCGCCCCCGTACGGAGTCCATCCGGCGGGCCTGGAGGCGCAACAGGGCTGCCACCGTCTGGAGGTTGTTCTTGACCCGGTGGTGGATCTCCCGGATCGTCGCGTCCTTGGTTATCAACTCGCGTTCGCGGCGGCGCAGTTCCGTGACGTCCCGGAGCAGCACCAGCGATCCGATCCGGACCCCCTTGGGCTTGAGCGGGATCGCCCGGAACTGGATGACGCCGCTGGTGCACTCCACCTCGAACTCGCGGGGCGCGTAGCCGCTCGCCACCTTGGCCAGGGCCTCGTCCACCGGTCCGCGGGACGGGGCGAGTTCGGCGGTGGTCTGGCCGAGGTGGAGGCCGACGATGTCGGAGGCGAGGCCGAGCCGGTGGTACGCGGAGAGGCCGTTGGGGCTGGCGTACTGCACGATCCCGTCGGCGTCGAGCCGGATGAGTCCGTCGCCCACGCGCGGGGACGCGTCCATGTCGACCTGCTGGCCGGGGAAGGGGAAGGCCCCGGTGGCGATCATCTGGGCGAGGTCGGCGGCCGACTGGAGGTAGGTGAGTTCCAGCCGGGAAGGGGTCCGCACGGTGAGCAGGTTGGTGTTGCGGGCGATGACGCCGAGGACCCGGCCTTCGCGGCGGACGGGGATGGACTCGACCCGTACCGGCACCTCCTCCCGCCACTCCGGGTCGCCCTCGCGCACGATCCGGCCCTCGTCGAGGGCGGCGTCCAGCAGCGGGCGCCGGCCTCGCGGCACCAGATGGCCGACCATGTCGTCCTGGTAGGAGGTGGGGCCGGTGTTGGGGCGCATCTGCGCGACGGAGACGTACCGGGTCCCGTCCCGGGTGGGAACCCAGAGGACGAGGTCGGCGAAGGACAGGTCGGAGAGCAGCTGCCACTCCGAGACCAGCAGGTGGAGCCATTCGAGATCGGTGTCGCTCAGGGCAGTGTGCTGGCGGACGAGGTCGTTCATGGAGGGCACATGTGCGAGCGTACCCGTGGATACCGAGAGGTTCCGAACCGAGCGGCGCCCCCGTTCCGCGACCGGGAGCGCGGGCCCCGTGTACAGAACGGCACCGCGCCGCGAGAATCGGTACCGCGTCCGCAGAATCGATACCGCAGACGCATGGACACCGACAAATGGTCTAGTCCACAATACGGGAACAAGAACCTCCGCCCTCCCCGCACAGGAGGACGGACCGAGGCACCCGCGCTCTCTGCCCTGATCGCGCCGGCGCCTCGTACGGCCGGAGGCACCGCACACCGCCGGCCGAGCAGCTCCGGGCTGCGGTGCCGGGTGGGCCGAGGGTCCCTCCCGGTGCCGCGGCCCGCGGGTCGGGCACGACGCCCCGCACCTCGCGCCGGATCGCGTGCGCGTCCGGATTCCGGCACGACGGCGCCCGCACGACTCCACCCCCGGGCCCGCTCCGACCCCGGCTTGCCCGCACACCGGCCCACCACCCCCGCCCCGGCCCGCCCCGCCCCGCCCCGCCCAGGTGGGCCCGGGCCCGGGTCGCGCGCCCTCCACATCTGCGGACAATTGACTCAAGTCGCCCACCGATGCGCGCCGTCCCGCTACCAGGCCCGAGGCGATGGCCAAAAGCGGAAGGCACCTGTTCCCGAGACGTGGAACTCTGTTAAATTTGGACCGGATTGGTCTATACCACATACGTCGTCATTGATCAGATCGGCAGGCACAGCGTGGAAGTTGTCATCGTCCCGGACGCAGCGGCAGGCGGCGAGCTCATCGCGGAGGCCATGGGCGCGTTGCTGAGCCGCAAGCCCTACGCGCTGCTCGGCGTCGCCACCGGCTCGACCCCGCTGCCCATCTACCGGTCCCTGGCCGAAAAGGTGCGCACCGGTGCCGTGGACGCGTCGCGGGCCCGGATCTGCCAGCTGGACGAATACGTCGGGCTCCCCGCCGGGCACCCGGAGTCCTACCGCTCCGTCGTGCTGCGCGAGGTCGTGGAGCCCCTCGGTCTGACCGAGTCCTCCTTCATGGGCCCGGACGGCTCCGCCGAGGACGTCCAGGCGGCCTGCGAGGCCTACGACAGGGCGCTGACCGAGGCCGGCGGCGTCGACCTCCAACTGCTCGGCATCGGCACGGACGGGCACATCGGCTTCAACGAGCCCTGCTCCTCGCTCGCCTCGCGCACCCGGATCAAGACACTCACCGAGCAGACCCGGGTGGACAACGCCCGCTTCTTCGACGACGACATCGACCAGGTGCCGCACCACGTGATCACCCAGGGCATCGGCACCATCCTGGAGTCGCGCCACGCGATCCTGCTGGCCACCGGCGAGGGCAAGGCCGACGCGGTCGCGTTGACCGTCGAGGGACCGGTCGCCTCCGTGGTGCCGGCCTCCGCACTCCAACTGCACCCGCGCGCCACGATCGTGGTGGACGAAGCAGCGGCCTCCAAGCTGAAGCTGGCCGACTACTTCCGCCACACCTTCGCCTCCAAGCCCTCCTGGCAGGGGCTGTAGGCCCTCGGCGGTACACGTTGCACGAAGGAGGGGCCGGTCACCGCCCAAGACGCCGTTGGTCCATCCGGTTCCTTGCGCGGGGTCGTCCGGCAGAACGTCCTCCGGCTCCTCCTTCCACCGGCCGCGCGGCCCGAGCGGGTCGGTCCGCGTCCGCTTGGGACGCGGACCCCGCTCACGGGCCGCCGTCGTCGCGCGTGACGGCCGACTGCTGACTGCCGGTGTCCGGCGCGGCGCGCGGGCGGCGGAGCATGATCATCAGGAAAGCGGCCGCAGCGAGGGTGGCACCGAGCACGACCGACACCATGGCCCCGTCCGAGACGGCCCGCCACGTGGTGCTGGTCGCGGGCCGGCACGTCGGATCGCACTCCCACGCGCTCGCGCGATGCCCCTTGGCGGCCCAGCCGACGGCCAGACCGAGGCCGAGAAGCAGGACGCCGGCCCAGAACATTCTGCGGACCACGAGCAGGTACCTACGCGCATGGGTGTCGACCATCACACCAGGGTCCAGGACCCGAAGTTCCCGGGCAATGCGGCAAATCCAGCCGTGATCGGGCGGCGGCCCCGCATCGCCCGCGCGAAAGCGCCCTGCTCTCGTGCACTTCCCCTTCGGATTGCGGACCGGCTCGCCCATCCCGAGGTCCGGCCCGGGGGCCTCGGCGTGGGCCGGAGCGCTTCCACCGGGGCGGGCCATCGGCTCAGCAGCGCGAACAACCGCCCCGGCGCATTCCTCGCGGGCTCGCCCGTAGCGCCCGCGGTCGCCGCGATCTGCGAGACGGACGTCAGGATCACGCCGCCCTCGCGCGGAGGGCCCGGTCGGGGGGTGAACCCGGGCAGCGCGCTTTCCGCGCCGTCGGGACCCGGTCCCGGGTGAGCACCGGGTGCGGGTCGCCGATGCCTCGGCTGCCCCGACGGACAGAGGGGCCGGTCACCAGGTGACCGGCCCCTCCTTCGTACCGCGCGCCGTCACGCCCCGGTGAGAGCCTCCGCCGCGGCGAGGCCGCAGACGCGGGCGGCGCCGTGCGTCTCCACGTACAGCGCGCCCCTCGGCGCGGAGTACGGCAGGCCCATCTCCACGACCACCGTGTCGGGGCGCCGGGCGAGCAGGGCGTCGACCGCCGCCGCCATCCACGGGTGGCGGTGGGCGTCGCGGACGACCGCGACGACGCGCCGCTCCCCCGCGGCCCCGAGGACCTCCGCCACCGGGTCCGCGTCGTCGCGCCGGTAGGTCGCGCCGGTGGTACCGGGCAGCAGGCGGGTCAGCTCGGCGGCCACGCCCCACGGGGTCTCGCCGCCGACGGCGACGTTGGCCACCGGGGTGAAGGACGCGACGTGGACCGGCGCGTCCAGCCGGGGGCCGTCGCCGGTCACCCGTACCGCGCGGCGGGCCGCGACGAGACCGACGTCCGGGTCGGACGCGGTGCCGGGCGCGGTCCCCTCCTGCACTGCCGCGCCCGGCTCCCCGGCCGCCCCCCGAGCACCGCGCGTCCAGGACGCGAGTGCCCGTACTCGTGCGGCGGCGTCGGCCAGCCGCTCCTCGGCGAGCTCGCCGCCGCGTACGGCGGCGACCAGCGCGTCGCGCAGCCGCTCCACCGTGGCGTCGTCCTCCAGCCCGCCGCCGACGCACAGGGCGTCGGCGCCGGCCGCGATCGCGAGGACCGAGCCGTGCTCGATCCCGTACGTCGCAGCGATGGCCTGCATCTCCACCGCGTCGGTGACGATGAGTCCCTCGTACCCGAGTTCGCCGCGGAGCAGACCCGTGAGGATCTGCGGGCTGAGCGTCGCGGGGCGGTCCGGGTCGAGCGCGGGGAGCAGGATGTGCGCGCTCATCACCGACTTCGACCCGGCGGCGATGGCGGCCTTGAAGGGCACCAGTTCGCGGGCGTGCAGGGTCTCCAGGTCGACGTCGATCCGGGGCAGCGCGTGGTGCGAGTCGACCGCGGTGTCGCCGTGGCCGGGGAAGTGCTTGGTGCAGGCGGCGACTCCGGCGGCCTGGATGCCCTCGACGTACGCGGCGGTGTGCCGGGCCACCAGGGCGGGGTCGGCGCCGAAGGAGCGTACGCCGATGACCGGGTTGTCCGGGTTGGAGTTGACGTCGCCGGAGGGCGCCCAGTTGAGGTTGACGCCGCACTCGATGAGCCGGCGGCCCAGCTCGTGGGCGACGGCCCGGGTCAGCGCGGTGTCGTCCACCGAGCCGAGGGCGTGGTTGCCCGGGAAGGACGAACCGTGGCGCACCTCCAGGCGCGTGACGTCGCCGCCCTCCTCGTCGATGGCGACCAGCACGTCCTCGCGCTCGGCCCGCAACTGGGCGGTGAGTGCCGCGAGCTGCTCGGGCGTGACGATGTTGCGGCCGAACAGGCCGACGGAGGTGAGCCCTTCGCCGACGCGGCGCAGCAGCCAGTCCGGCGCGGTGGTGCCGGTGAAGCCGGGCTGGAGGACGGCGAGCGCGTCGCGGGTGAGGGTGTCGTTGGTGGAGACGAGCGTGGTCATCTGCGTCGTCATCCCTTCACTGCGCCGGAGGTGAGCCCGGTCGCCATGTACTTCTGGACCAGGAGGAAGAAGGCCACCACCGGGATCGCGATCATCGTGGAGGCGGCCATCAGCGCGCCGTAGTCGATGCCCCGGGAGGTGGTGAAGTTCATCAGCCACACGTTGAGGGTGTACTTGTCGTTGTCCTGGAGGACGACGTAGGCGAGGAGGTACTCGTTCCAGGCGGTGATCAGCGAGAAGATCGCCGCGGCGGCGAGCCCGGGGGCGAGCAGCGGGAAGGTGATCCGCCAGAAGGCGCTCATCCGGCTGCAGCCGTCCACCATCGCGGACTCCTCCAGCTCCTGGGGGATGTTGATCACGAAGCCGCGGATCATCCAGGTGGCGAAGGGCAGCGTGGAGACGAGGTAGATGACGATGACGCCCCAGTACTCGTTCAGCCCGCCGAGGTCGTTGAGCTGGATGTAGATGGGGATGAGCATCGCCGTCGGGGGCAGCAGCTGCACGACGAGCAGCACGATCATGAAGAACTTGCGGCCGCGGAACTGGAATCGGCCGATGGCGAAGGCCGCGATCGTGGCGAGGAGCATGCCGACGACGACGGCGACACCGCAGACGATGAGGCTGGACTCGATCGCGGTGCCGAAGTTCGGCTGCTTGATGGCGCGGGAGAAGTTGTCGAAGGTGATCGACGTCGGCCAGAGCGTCTGGTCGTAGCTGCGGATCTCCGCGTTGGGGCGGAGCGAGCTGATGATCAGCCAGTAGACCGGGAAGGCCATCAGGACGAAGGCGATCAGGCCCAGGACGTTGTAGACGAGGCGGTTCTTCTTGCGGTCCGGGCGGTAAACCTGGGGGGTGGAGGTGCTCACTCGACCTCTCCGATCTTGAGCAGCTGGCGCAGGTAGTACACGGCGACGCCGGACAGCAGCAGGACCGTGATGAGCGAGATCGCGGCGCCCTGGCTGAACGAGTTGGACTCGAAGGCCTTCTCGAACGAGTAGATGCCGAGGACGGAGTACTCGGGCTCGGGCTTGTTGCCGCGCATCAGGAAGATCTGGCCGAAGACGTTGAAGTCCCAGAGCACGGAGAGCGTGGCGACCATCTGGAAGACCGGCTTGATGACGGGCCAGGTGACGTAACGGAAGATGCCGGGCACGCTGGCGCCGTCGAGCGAGGCCGCCTCCTCCAGTTCCTTGGGGACCTGGGTGAGTGCCGCGTAGAGCGTGACCGAGACGAAGGGGATGGCTCCCCAGACGACGACCGCGCCGATGATGACGAAGCCCTGCTTGGGGTCGAGGAACCAGTTGTGGCCCTGCGCGTCGATCCCGAGGTACTTGGTCAGCACCATGTTGAGGACGCCGTAGTCGGAGTCCGCGAACCACCGGAAGATGGAGGTGGCGACCAGCAGCGGCATGGACCAGGCGGCGACGAGGGCCGCGGTCAGCAGCAGGCGCACCCACGTGGACATGCGCTGCATGATCATGGAGAGCCCGAGCCCGCCGGCCATGGTGACGGCGACGCAGACGACCATGAAGATGATCGTGCGCCAGACGACGTCCCAGAACTCGCCGTCGCCGAGGATGTCGGTGAACTGGTCGAATCCCACCCAGGGGGCGGCCGATCCGGACCACAGTTCACGGCGGCCCACGTCCTGGAAGGACATGATGACCGTCTTGATGAACGGCCAGACGAAGACGGCGGCGATGGCGATGAACGCCGGGGCTATCAGGAGGTACGGCAGCAGAGCGCCGGCCTTCCGCGGTTTGCGGGTCACGCTCTTCGGGGGCCGGGATTCCGCACCCTCGGGGGCCCGCGGGACGGACACCGGCGGGTCGGCTGCTTTCATGTCGGCGGCACTCACTGTGCGGGCCTTCCGTTCGGACCAGCTACGGGAACACGGGGGTGGCGGCTTCTCCGTAGAAGCCACCACCCCCGCGGACGATCGGGCGGGGCCGGTGAGGAAGGCTCACCGGCGCCGCGTCATGAGCCGGGGCTCAGGACTCGTTGTTGATCAACGAGTCGATCTCCGCGTCGGCCGCCTTCGTGGCGTCGGCGACCGACTTGCCCTTGATGATGTCGAGCAGCATGATCTCGAGCGTTTCCTTCTTCTCGATCGCGGTCCAGCCGGGGGCGATCGGGGTGAACCAGGCGTCCGGGACGGCGTTGGCGATGGCCGCGGTCTCGGGCTTGGCCTTCAGGGGCTCAAGCTGCTTGGTGTTGTTGGGAAGGATGTTCTTCGAGGCCAGCACCTCTTCGGACTTCTCGCTGGTGAAGAGGGAGATCCACTCCTCGCCGAGGTCCTGGACCTTGGACTTGGAGATGGTGGCCAGGTCCGAGCCGCCGATGAAGGACGGGAGGGCCTTGCCGTTCGGGCCGGGCATGCCCGCGGTGCCGATCTTGTCCTTCAGCTTCGGGTTGCCGTTGGCCGCCGGGTCGACGACGCTGCCGCTCTCCCAGCCGTTGCCGTAGAGAAGAGCGGTCTTCTCGTTGGCCATGACGTTGGCGTGGTCCGCCTCGTCCTTGGTCTTGTCGCCGTGGTTGTACTTGTTGACCAGGTCGACGAAGTCCTGGATGCCCTTCTGGGCCTCGGGGGTGGAGAGAGTGGCCTTCCACTCCTTGCTGCCCTCGTCGTACTTGGCGATCTGACCGCCCTCGGCGGCGACGTAGGACATCGCGGCGTACCAGTAACGGCCCGGCAGGTACAGCGGCGAGAACGCCTTGTCCTTGCCGTACTTCGCGCCGATCTTGTCGAGCGCGGCGGTCAGCTCGTCCTGGGTGGCGGGCAGGGCGTCCGAGCCGGTGCCGGCCTTGAACATGTCCTTGTTGTAGATCGCGACGCGGGCGCCGGCGTAGTAAGGGACGCAGTACTGCTTGCCCTCGAAGGAGCAGGTGTCCTTGAGGCCCTTGATCCAGGTGTCCGAGTTCTCGTACTTCTTCGGGTCGATCTCGCCGAGTGCCCCGTTGAGGATGTACGTCATGGTCTCGGTGTTGCCGAGCTCGACCACGTCCGGGAACTTGTCACCGGCGAGGGAGGCGTCGAGCTTCTTGGTCTTGTCCGCCCAGGTCTGGTACTGGACGTTGACCTTGACGTTCGGGTACTTGGCCGCGAACTGCTTGTTGACGTCGGCGACCAGCTCGGGCCAGGTGCTCTGGGCGTCCGACATCAGCCAGACGGTGAGGGTTTCCTTGCGGTCCTTGGGGTCCTGCGACGACGCCTTGTCGTCGTCCGAGCCACATGCCGCGATCGAGATCATCATGCCCGCGACACCAATGGCCGCGATGAGCTTGCGCTTCACGTCAAACCCTCCTCAGGGATGCTGCAACCCCGCCCACCGCGAAGACATTCGACGAGTACTGCTGGGGCTGGACCTGGTCTTAAATGGTTTAGACCAGCAACCGGAGCTTGGCCTAGACCTTTAGGGGTGTCAAGGGTGTATAAGAAGTGCACTCGCGTCCGTTATAGGACCGACACCTAGGGGCTTTTGATCGAAAGCGCCCATACCTGGATCGCCCATGGAACGGCGGGCCGACGACACGACCCGAAGGGGAGGACGACGCCCCCTCGGCCGGACCGTGCCACCATGTGAGCCGCGAAGTACGGAGGAGCCGGTGACGGCAGCACAGCAAGCGGGGAGAGGAACCATGAGCGCCGGCGAGGGCAGCCCCACGGGCAGTACGGGGGCGGGTACGCGCACCGCGCGCGTGCCCAAGTACTACCGGCTCAAGCGACATCTCCTCGACATGACGGACACCATGCCACCCGGCACGCCGGTGCCCCCGGAGCGCACCCTCGCGGCGGAGTTCGACACCTCCCGCACCACGGTGCGCCAGGCGCTCCAGGAGCTGGTCGTCGAAGGCCGGCTCGAACGCATCCAGGGCAAGGGCACCTTCGTCGCCAAGCCGAAGGTCTCCCAGGCGCTCCAGCTGACCTCGTACACCGAGGACATGCGGGCCCAGGGTCTGGAACCCACCTCCCAGCTGCTGGACATCGGCTACGTCACGGCGGACCAGGCGCTGGCCGGGCTGCTGGACATCACGGCCGGCGGACGGGTGCTGCGCATCGAGCGGCTGCGGCTCGCCAGCGGGGAGCCGATGGCCATCGAGACCACGCACCTTTCGGCCAAGCGCTTTCCGGCGCTGCGCCGCTCGCTGGTGAAGTACACCTCCCTCTACACCGCGCTGGCCGAGGTCTACGACGTCCGGCTCGCGGAGGCCGAGGAGACGATCGAGACCTCGCTCGCCACGCCGCGCGAGGCCGGGCTGCTCGGCACCGACGTGGGCCTTCCCATGCTGATGCTCTCCCGGCACTCGATCGACGGGCGGGGCGAACCGGTGGAGTGGGTGCGCTCGGTCTACCGGGGCGACCGGTACAAGTTCGTGGCCCGGCTCAAGCGGCCGATGGACTGAGCGGGCCGGCTCCCCTCACCCGTACGCGTCACGGGATCGAACCCGTAGCGATCATTTTCAGCCAGGCATGAACCAAAACCGTTCTCTCTCCGTGCCGTTGACGGAAACAGTCCCGTCGCCGGGAAGTCATACGGCCGGTGCGCCCGGCCGGGGCACCGGCCGGGCGCACCCGGCGGTCAGCGAGGAACGGAGTCAGTCCATGTCAGAAGTGCCAGCGCCCACCCCACCCCCGAGGGTGACACCGACCCGGGTGGTCATCGCGATATGCCTCGCCGCCCCGTTCGTGGCACTGCTCTGGGTCGGCTCGTACGCCAAGGTCGACCCGACCTTCATCGGCATCCCGTTCTTCTACTGGTACCAGATGCTCTGGGTCATCGTCTCGACCGCTCTGACGATGCTCGCGTACACGCTGTGGAAGCGTGACCAGCGCTCCCGCGAGGGAGGTGTATCCGCATGAAGGACGGCGTGAACGGCGTCGCGCTCGGCGTCTTCATCTTCTTCTTCCTGGCGGTCACCGTCGTCGGGTTCATGGCCGCCCGGTGGCGGCGCGCGGACAACGCCCAGAGCCTGGACGAATGGGGCCTGGGCGGGCGGTCGTTCGGGACCTGGGTGACCTGGTTCCTGCTGGGCGGCGACCTGTACACCGCGTACACCTTCGTCGCCGTCCCGGCGGCGATCTACGGGGCGGGGGCCGCGGGCTTCTTCGCGGTGCCGTACACGATCCTGGTCTACCCGCTGATCTTCACCTTCCTGCCGCGGCTCTGGTCCGTGTCGCACAAGCACGGGTACGTCACCACCTCCGACTTCGTCCGGGGCCGTTTCGGCTCCCGGGGCCTGTCGCTGGCGGTCGCGCTCACCGGCATCCTCGCCACGATGCCGTACATCGCCCTGCAACTCGTCGGCATCCAGGCCGTGCTGGACGTCATGGGGGTCGGCGGCGGCGAGAACACCAACTGGTTCGTCAAGGACCTGCCGCTGCTGATCGCGTTCGCGGTGCTCGCCGCGTACACCTATTCCTCGGGCCTGCGCGCGCCCGCGCTGATCGCCTTCGTCAAGGACGGGTTGATCTACCTGGTCATCGCGGTGGCGATCATCTACATCCCGATCAAACTGGGCGGCTTCGACGACATCTTCGCCGGGGCGAACGCGAAGTTCTCCGCCGCCAACGAGGCGGCCGGCAAACCGGTCGCCGGGATCGTGCCCGGGGTGTCCGGCCAATGGGGTTACGCCACCCTGGCGTTGGGCTCCGCACTGGCGCTGTTCATGTACCCGCACTCGATCACGGCGACGCTCTCCAGCCGCAGCCGTGAGGTGATCCGGCGCAACACCACGATCCTGCCGCTGTACTCGCTGATGCTCGGCCTGCTGGCCCTGCTCGGCTTCATGGCCATCGCGGCCGGGGTCAAGGTGGCCAACGGCCAGCTGGCCATCCCGCAGCTCTTCGAGAACATGTTCCCCGACTGGTTCGCCGGGGTCGCCTTCGCCGCCATCGGGATCGGCGCGCTGGTACCGGCCGCCATCATGTCCATCGCGGCGGCGAACCTCTTCACCCGGAACATCTACAAGGAGTTCCTGAAACCGGACGCGACGCCCGAGCAGGAGACCAAGGTCTCCAAGCTGGTCTCGCTCCTGGTGAAGGTCGGCGCCCTGGTCTTCGTGCTCACCATGGACAAGACCGTGGCCATCAACTTCCAGTTGCTGGGCGGTATCTGGATCCTCCAGACGATGCCGGCGCTGGTCGGCGGGCTCTTCACCCGGTGGTTCCACCGCTGGGCGCTCATCGCGGGCTGGGCGGCCGGCATGCTCTACGGCACCCTCGCCGCGTACGGTGTGGCCTCCCCGACCCAGAAGCACTTCGGCGGGTCCTCCAAGGAGATCCCGGGCATCGGCGAGATCGGCTACATCGGCCTCACCGCGTTCGTGCTGAACGTCGTGGTGGTGGTCGTGGTGACCTTCGTCCTCAACGCGCTCAAGGCCCCGGCGGGCATCGACGAGACCTCGCCGGAGGACTACACGGCGGACGTCGGCGACCCGGGCGTCCAGGAGAAGCTGGCACCGGCCACCGTGGGGGCGCCGGGCGGCCACTGACACCACGAAGCCCGCCGGGGCACCGGGGCGAAACCGACCGCCGGGCCGTCGCGTCCTCCCTCACCGGGAGGGGCGGCGGTCCGGCGGCGTTCCGTC
Source organism: Streptomyces sp. NBC_00102 (assembly GCF_026343115.1). GTDB lineage: Bacteria > Actinomycetota > Actinomycetes > Streptomycetales > Streptomycetaceae > Streptomyces. Next base: position 4,921,106 of record NZ_JAPEMC010000001.1, on the reverse strand, counting down.
CCCGGGGGCCGGACCGCCACCCCCGTACAGAAGGATGTGCTCATGACACCTCGCGCACGGCTGCACGGCCTGTGGCCCGCCCTGCTGGTCCTCGCCCTCACCGGCTGCGGCACCGTACACGCCGGAGCGGGGGCCGGGGCCACCTCGGAGGCACCGGACCACGCCGAGCTGGTGGCGCGGGCGACGGCGCTCCAGACCCGGACCGACCGCGTGTACGTCACCGAGATCCCCGGCTTCACCCTGGCCACCCAGTCGGTGGGCGTGCTGGGCGACGACGGCTTCGGCAGCTCCTACACGGACAAGCACGGGCACGTGGTCCAGCTCGGCGTGGAGCGCGCCGACTACTCCCCCGCCGACTGCGGCAAGAAGCCGGTGAGCGACGGCTCGGCCGGGTACACCGTCTGCGAGCGCGAGGGCGAGCGCTGGTACAGCGAGACCGCCCTCGGCCGCGCCTACGCCCGCACCGAGGGGGACCTCGTCGTGACGGTCAGCGCCGAACTCGCCGCCGCGGACCGCGACACCCTGCGCGCGGCGGCCGACGCGGCCCACTTGGCGGACGACGCGGAGCTCGACGAGATCCTCCCGCCGCTGGGCCAGGCACCCGGCTCGCAGCCGATCGAGCGCGGCGACCTCCCGCCGGAGGGCGACGGCGCCCCGAACAACGAGGTGGGTGCGAGCGGTTGAGCCGTGGCGCACCCGCACGGCCCGTCCGCCCGGGGGGCGCGCAGAATACCGGCATGGACCTGACCATCAGAGGGGCCGAGCCCGAGGAGTACCCGGCTCTCGGCGAGATCACCGCCCAGGCGTACCTGGGCGACGGGCTGTTGACCGGCGGCGAGGACGATCCCTATCTGGCGAGGCTGCGGGACGTGGCCGGCCGGGCCGCCGCGGCGGAGGTGCTGGTGGCCGTCGACTCCACCGGCACGGTGCTCGGCGGAGTGACCTACGCGCCGCCCGGCAGCCCCATGTGCGACGTCGCGGCGCCGGACGAGGCGGAGTTCCGCATGCTGGCGGTGGACAAGTCGGGGCGCGGTCAGGGAGCCGGGGAGGCGCTCGTACGGGCCTGCGTGGCGCGGGCGCGCGCCACCGAAGGGGTCACCGGGCTCGCCCTCTCGACCCAGACCGCCATGGCCGGGGCGCACCGGATCTACCGGCGGCTCGGCTTCACCCGCACTCCGGAACGCGACTGGGCGCCGGTACCGGGGCTGACGCTGCTCACCTTCCGGCTGGACCTGGGCAGCGGCGGCTGAGCCGGAGAGCCCGGCCACGGGCGCCCGCGCCCGGGCCCGGACCCGGGCGCCGCCCCGGTCCGCGCACCCCGGCCCGCGTACGCCCCGGGAACGTCCCCGTACGGGAACACCGCCCCGCATCGCCACAAGATGTGGGGCGTTCCAGCTCCCCGGCCACCACATGTATGCTCGTCTCGCTGTCGTCGCAGGGGAATCCGGTGCGAATCCGGAACTGTCCCGCAACGGTATGAACCGCGCGTTTCGCGCACCTTCGAGTCCGGCTACCTGCCGACAGCGCGTCCGGCTCACCCGAACCGGACGCCCGTACGTCCGGGCCTCGCGGTTGGGCCGGTGGACGCCGTGTGCGGTGCTGCCCGTCTCCAGGTGGCGCGCCCCGCGGCCCTCCCCTCCCCCCGCCGGTCCAGAGCCGAGCGAGGGAGAGCACCACCGTGACCATCGCGCCCGCCGATCCGGCGTCCGTGTCCGCCGCCACCACGACCGAGCCCGCCGACGGCCCCGGGGCCGCGCTGCTGCGCACCCTGACCGCCCTCACCGCGGACCTGCCGGACACCGACCCGGGGAGGGTCGCCGCGGCGGCCCTGCGTGGCCGCAGCGCGCACGCCGACGAGGCGGAGCTGCTGACCCTGGCCACCGAGTCGGCCGCCGGCCTGATCGCGGAGGACCCCGCCTACTCGCGGCTCGCCGCCCGGCTGCTGACCCGTACCATCGCCGCCGAGGCGGCCGGTGAGGGCGCGGTGTCCTTCTCCGCCTCGGTCGCGGTCGGCCACCGCGAGGGCCTGATCGCGGACCGTACGGCCGCCTTCGTGGAGCTGCACGCCGAGCGGCTGGACGCGCTGGTCGAGGAAGCCCTCACGGACGGCGCCGACGACCGGTTCGGCTACTTCGGGCTGCGCACCCTCTACAGCCGCTACCTGCTGCGCCACCCGATCACCCGCCAGGTGCTGGAGATCCCGCAGCACTTCATGCTGCGGGTCGCGGCCGGGCTCGCCGAGGACGACTCCGCGCGCGCGGTGGACGAGGTCGCGGCGCTCTACGGACTGATGAGCCGGCTGGACTACCTGCCGTCCTCCCCCACGCTCTTCAACTCGGGCACCCGCCACCCGCAGATGTCCTCCTGCTACCTGCTGGACTCCCCGCTGGACGAGCTGGACTCGATCTACGGCCGGTACCACGAGGTGGCGCGGCTCTCGAAGCACGCGGGCGGCATCGGCCTGTCGTTCTCGCGCATCCGCTCGCGCGGTTCGCTGATCCGGGGCACCAACGGGCTCTCCAACGGCATCGTGCCGTTCATGAAGACGCTGGACGCCTCCGTCGCGGCGGTCAACCAGGGCGGCCGGCGCAAGGGCGCGGCCGCGGTCTACCTGGAGACCTGGCACGCGGACATCGAGGAGTTCCTTGAGCTGCGCGACAACACCGGTGAGGACCAGCGGCGTACGCACAACCTGAACCTGGCGCACTGGATCCCCGACGAGTTCATGCGCCGGGTCGACGCCGACTCCGTTTGGTCGCTCTTCTCGCCCGCCGACGTGCCCGAGCTGGTCGACCTGTGGGGCGAGGAGTTCGACGTCGCCTACAAGGCCGCCGAGGCGAAGGGCCTGGCCCGCCGGACGATCCCCGCGCGCGAGCTGTACGGCCGGATGATGCGGACCCTGGCGCAGACCGGTCAGGGCTGGATGACGTTCAAGGACGCCTCCAACCGCACCGCCAACCAGACCGCCGAGCCGGGCAGGGTCGTCCACTCCTCGAACCTCTGCACGGAGATCCTGGAAGTCACCGAGGACGGCGAGACCGCCGTCTGCAACCTCGGTTCGGTCAACCTGGGTGCGTTCGTCGTGGACGGGACGATCGACTGGGAGCGGCTGGACGCCACCGTGCGGACCGCCGTGACCTTCCTGGACCGGGTCGTCGACATCAACTTCTACCCGACCGAGCAGTCCGGCCGCTCCAACACCCGCTGGCGGCCGGTGGGTCTGGGCGCGATGGGCCTCCAGGACGTCTTCTTCCAGCTGCGGCTGCCGTTCGACTCCGCCGAGGCCCGCGAGCTCTCCACCCGCATCTCGGAGTGGATCATGCTCGCCGCGTACGAGGCCTCCTGCGACCTCGCCGAGAAGTCCGGGCCGCTGCCCGCGTGGAGCGAGACCCGTGCCGCGCGCGGGGTGCTGCACCCCGACCACTACGACACGGCGTCGGCCTGGCCGGAGCGGTGGGAGGCGCTGCGCGCCCGGATCGCGAAGACCGGGATGCGCAACTCGCTGCTGCTCGCCATCGCGCCGACCGCGACCATCGCGTCGATCGCCGGGGTGTACGAGTGCATCGAGCCGCAGGTCTCCAACCTCTTCAAGCGCGAGACGCTCAGCGGTGAGTTCCTCCAGGTCAACGCGTATCTCGTGGACGAGCTGAAGCGGCTCGGAGTGTGGGACGCCCGGACCCGTGAGGCGCTGCGCGACGCGAGCGGCTCGGTACAGGGCTTCGGCTGGATCCCGGCGGACGTCCGCGCGCTGTACCGCACGGCGTGGGAGATCCCGCAGCGCGGCCTGATCGACATGGCGGCGGCCCGTACGCCGTACCTCGACCAGAGCCAGTCGCTCAACCTGTTCCTGGAGACGCCGACCATCGGCAAGCTCTCCTCGATGTACGCGTACGCCTGGAAGCAGGGGCTGAAGACGACGTACTACCTGCGTTCGCGCCCGGCGACCCGGATCGCGCGTGCCGCCTCCGGCACCGCGAAGGCCGCCGCCCCCGTCCCCGCCACCGTCCCCGTGCAGCAGGCGTACTCCGACGCGGAGGCCCTCGCCTGCTCCCTGGAAAACCCCGAGTCCTGCGAGGCCTGCCAGTAATGACCGCCAACGAATCCGCCGCGAAGAACCTGCTCGACCCGGGCTTCGAGCTGACCCTGCGCCCCATGCGCTATCCGGACTTCTACGAGCGCTACCGGGACGCGATCAAGAACACCTGGACCGTGGAGGAGGTCGACCTCCACTCCGACGTGGCCGACCTCGCCAAGCTGACCCCGGGCGAGCAGCACATGATCGGCCGGCTGGTGGCGTTCTTCGCCACGGGTGACTCGATCGTCTCCAACAACCTCGTGCTGACGCTCTACAAGCACATCAACTCCCCCGAGGCGCGGCTGTACTTGTCGCGGCAGCTGTTCGAGGAGGCCGTGCACGTCCAGTTCTATCTGACGCTGCTCGACACCTACCTGCCCGACCCGGACGACCGTGCCGCCGCGTTCGACGCGGTGGAGGAGATCCCGTCGATCCGCGAGAAGGCGCAGTTCTGCTTCCGCTGGATGGACTCGGTCGAGAAGATCGAGCGGCTGGAGACCAAGGCCGACCGGCGCCGGTTCCTGCTGAACCTGATCTGCTTCGCGGCCTGCATCGAGGGGCTGTTCTTCTACGGCGCCTTCGCGTACGTCTACTGGTTCCGCTCGCGCGGTCTGCTGCACGGCCTCGCCACGGGCACCAACTGGGTGTTCCGCGACGAGACGATGCACATGAACTTCGCCTTCGAGGTCGTGGACACCGTCCGCAAGGAGGAGCCGGACCTCTTCGACGACGAACTCCGGCAGCAGGTCACCGACATGCTGAAGGAGGCCGTGGAGGCGGAGCTCCAGTTCGGCCGCGACCTGTGCGGCGAGGGCCTGCCGGGCATGAACACCGAGTCGATGCGCCAGTACCTGGAGTGCGTCGCGGACCAGCGGCTCACCCGGCTGGGCTTCCCGGCGCTCTACGGCTCCGAGAACCCGTTCTCGTTCATGGAGCTCCAGGGCGTGCAGGAGCTGACGAACTTCTTCGAGCGCCGCCCGTCGGCGTACCAGGTCGCGGTGGAGGGCACGGTCGGCTTCGACGACGACTTCTAAAGGCGGCCGGCCGAACGACGCGGCGGCGGGCACCCCTGGGATCAGGGGTGCCCGCCGCCGTGTGTCAGGCCTCGGCCGAGGCACGCACCTCGGCGAACCGGGCCCGGGCCGGCTCCGCTCCCGGCGGGGCCCAGAGCGCGGTGACCTCGCCGTGCAGCGGTCCCGCGTCACCCTTGGCCTCCTCGGCGTCGCCCCTGAGTCCTCGCACCACCCGCAGGGTCCAGCTTCCGCCTCCCACGGGGTCCGTCAGCAGGACGTCGGTGCCGTACATCCCGCTCCGCACGGTCTCGACGACCGCGCTCCCGGGGATGTCGTCCCCCATGAACCGGCTGTGCACGGTCGGGTCGACGGTGTCCGACTCGCTCTGCGCCTGCGGTTCGGCGCGGCCGTGGAACAGCGCGAGGAGCCGTTCGGTCAGCACGGGGTCGTGGGCCCCGTCGTAGACCCAGCGTGTGCCCAGCACCCCGTGTTCGCTGGTGCCGATCAGCGCTGCCTCCGCGCCGTCGAGCGGGGCGCCCCGGTAGGTGACGGGCACGTGGTACGGGACCGGGCGGTCCGTCGAGGCGTCGGTGACCACCATGAACTCGATGCCCACCTCGCCCTCCGGGTCGTCGAGCCGGAAGCCGCCGGCCTTCGCCAGTTCGGGGGCGCCGCCGCCCGCGTACCAGGGCTGGGACGGAAGCCAGGCGGCGACCAGGTCGAGCTTGCCGGGGGTCAGGGTGGTGCGGTGGATGACAGCCATGTTCTCTCTTCGTCCGTGGGTGGGCCGGTCGAGCCGGGGCGCCCGTCCGCCGGGCCGGGGCTCCGGCTCCCATGATCGCCCGTGCGCCCCTGCGAACCGGGGCGGCGCGATTGCCTCAGATGCGCGCCCAGGACCGCACGTACGGGCGCCGGGCGGCCGGCCGGGTCCGGTCGGCCGTGACCGGGTCCGGCGGGTCGGCGCGGCGGGCGTCGCGGTCGAGTGCGGCGGTGCGCAGTTCGCGGGAGATGCGGCGCTCACGGGCGAATCCGAGCAGGGCGGGGAGCAGGACGAGAGCGGCGAGGACGGTGACGCCGAGGAGGTTCAGGAGTGTGTTCATGGCTCCACTCTGGCGGCCGGGAACACATCCGGGCAGTGGCAGGACTGTCGTCGACCATCGAATTACTGCCACACTGTCGTCATGCTGAAAAACGTCGCCGCTCTACTGCTGGACGAGGTCCATCCCTTCGAGCTCGGCGTCCTGTGCGAGGTGTTCGGCCTCGACCGCAGCGACCAGGGGCTGCCGGTGCACGACTTCGCCGTCGTGTCGGCGGAGGGCCCGGCGCTGCGCACCCACGCCGGTTTCACCCTCACCACCGAGCACGGCCTCGAACGGCTGGAGGAGGCCGACCTCGTCGCCGTGCCCGCGGGCAGCCACTTCATCGACCGGGAGTACCCCCCGGAGGTCCTGGACGCGCTGCGCCGGGCGGTGGACCGCGGCGCGCGGGTGCTGAGCGTCTGTTCCGGAGCGTTCGTCCTGGGCGCGGCGGGGCTGCTGGACGGCCGCCGCTGCACCACGCACTGGCGGTACACCGCCGACCTGGCCCGGCGCCACCCGCTGGCCCGGGTGGAACCGGACGTGCTGTACGTGGACGAGGGCCAGGTGATCACCTCGGCGGGCACGGCCGCCGGTATCGACGCCTGCCTGCACCTGGTCCGTCAGGAGTACGGCCAGGAGGTCGCGAATGCCATCGCCCGCCGGATGGTGGTCCCTCCGCACCGGGACGGCGGCCAGGCGCAGTACGTGAAGCGGCCGCTGCCGCGCACCCGTTGCGACACCGTCGGGGACACCCTGACGTGGATGGAGAACCATCTCGACCAGGAGATGACCGTCGAACAGCTGGCGGCCCTCGCCCACATGTCGCCGCGTACCTACGCGCGCCGGTTCCAGCAGGAGACGGGCACGACCCCGTACCGCTGGCTGCTGCGGCAGCGGGTGCTGCTGGCCCAGCACCTGCTGGAGACCTCCGACGAGACCATGGAGGCGATCGCGGGGCAGACCGGCTTCGGCAACGCGGCGGCCCTGCGGCACCAGTTCGTACGCTCGCTGGGTACGACCCCGAAGGCCTACCGGCGGACGTTCCGGGGCCCGTCCGAGGTGCCGGAGGAGATCGGGGCGGCCTGAGCCCGGGGGCGTACCCGAGGCGGCGAGCCCCGGGTACGCCCCCGAGCGCGGTCAGATGCCGCAGTTGGAGGCCGACCAGAAGTGGCTGGGGCCCTGGTTGACGTGCACGTGGTCACCGTGGTCCGGGTAGCCCGGGCCGAGGATTCCGTTGAAGCCGTGGTTGCGGGCCTGGAGCGCCATGGTGCAGAGCGAGTGCGCCCCGACCCCGAGGTCGACGGCGTCGCCGTACAGATGCCGGCTGCCCGAGGCGCCGCCCACCGCCGCATTGCAGGAGGTGGAGCGGAAACCGCTGGTGACACGGATCGGCTGGTCGCCCAGCGCGTGCCGCAGCGCCTCCAGCTTCCACATGCTGGTGAGGGCGTTGGCCTTCGCCGTCCCGGCCGCGACCGCCCCGCCGGCCCAGGTGCTGTTGCAGGTGTTCAGCTCCGGGTACGTGAAGTGGATCGGGGTGCAGTCGTCGTCCTGGAGCGCGTAGATCTTGGCCTGGGTGGCCGGTCCGGCGATGCCGTCGGCGGTGAGGCCGTAGGCGGCCTGGAAGCGCTTGACGGCGGCGGTGGTGGCGGGGCCGTACGAGCCGTCGACGGCGAGCACCGAGTTGTAGCCGGGGTATCCGGCGACCCGGATCTGGAGCTGGGTGACGTCGCTGCCGGTGGCGCCGGAGGACAGGGTGCGGCTGAAGGTGAAACAGCCGTCCGCGTGGGCGGTTCCGGCCGTGAGCACGGCCCCGCCCCACGCCAGTGAGATGGTCATGACAAATCCGAGCAGGACACGCGCGGTACGCCTGAGCATGTGGGGTGCTCCCTCTCGCGGTGGAATGTGACTCGCGGCTGAACGTGGGAGCGAGCCTGACGCAGCGGGTCGACGCGCGTCAACTCCTTCTGGAAAAAGGCCGATTGACGACCGTGGCAATACAAGAGGCCCGCCTGCCGGCATGGTGTCCGGCTGACGGGCCCCTTGCGCCGCGAAGCGCGGTAAAGGATCAGGCGTTGGGCACGGTCTCGTAACGCGGGGTGCCCTCGGCCATCTGCTTCAGCGCGTCCTTGCGGTCCCGCTTCGACAGCCGGTCGATGTAGAGGTAGCCGTACAGGTGGTCCGTCTCGTGCTGGAGGCAGCGCGCGAAGTAACCGGTGCCCCGCACCTTGATCGGGTTGCCCCGCGCGTCCCGGCCGCTCACCACGGCGTAGTCCGGGCGGGCCAGCTCGGCGTAGGCGGTCGGGACCGACAGGCAGCCCTCGTTGGAGTCGTCCAGCACCCGGGCCTCCGGAGGCAACTCCTCCAGGACCGGGTTGACCACGACACCCACGTGGCGCACCCCGTCGTCGTCCGGGCAGTCGTAGACGAAGACCTTCTGGTCCACACCGATCTGGTTGGCGGCCAGGCCCACGCCCTCGGCGGTCCGCTGGCTGGCGAACATGTCGTCGATCAGCCGCGCCAGCTCGTCGCCGAACTCCGTGACGTCCTGGCACTCCTTGTGCAGGACCGGGTTGCCCACGACGGTGATCGGACGGGAGGTGCCGCGCTCGCGGTACGCCGCCTCACGCTCCTCGCAGTCCTCCGTGTCCACGACGAAACCCTCGTCGTCCACGCCGATCCGCTCGTCCGTCTCCTGCTGCGACATGTCCGCCGTACGCCTTCCTGCAAACCGTGAACCCCGAAAACCCGAAACCCGAGTCCGGGCAGATCCGCACCGGATCGGTGCCCGTACAGCCTACGGGGAGACGGAGCCCGGGGGCGCGGTCAGCAGACTTCTTCGAGATCCCGCCACTCGCGGCTGTCCGGGCTGTCGGCGACCCAGCCGTCCAGCAGTCCCCGCACCAGTCCGGCCGGAGCGGCCAGCCCGCACTCGCGTTCGGGGACCCAGAGGCCGCCCGCGGTGCGGTGTCCGAGCGGGCCGGGGTGACCGGGCTCACTGTGGTCGTGCGGGTCGAGGTGCTCGCCGTCGCCCTCGTCGCTCTCCATCCGGCTCTCCGAACAGGAGCGGCAGAGCAGCCGCACCGACGAGGACCAGTCCTCGGCGGCGAACCCGGCGTCCGAGGCGAGCTTCTCCAGCGCGTCCCGGTCCTCCTCGGTGGCCGCCTCCAGCAGTACCACCCAGGTCGGCACCGGCGAGGGCGCCCACAGCTCGATCTCGTCGAAGACCGGGTACGAGGGGCCGGCCGCGGTCACCCGCTCCCCGTTGGGCACCCCGTCGTGCAGCACGACCTCGCCCCAGCGGCGCCCGGAGGACGGCAGCGGGATCGACAGCACCTCGATCCGGGCCGGGTCGAGCCGGCGGCCCCAGACCACCTCGGCCTCGCCCTCCGGCGACAGCCGCACCGCGGCGCTGCCCAGCTCCATGCCGGTCGGCTCGGTGGTCGCGGCGTTGCCCTGGGGCCCGGTGCCGGGCACCTTCAGGCCGTACGCCTGCCAGGCCCGGCGGGCCAGCGGCCAGTCCTGGAGCGCGGTCGCGGCGATGCCCACGTTCCACCAGTCCGGCGCCCCGGACTCGCGGTCCAGCAGGGCGACGGCCCGCAGCCCCGCCGAGCGGGCCTGCTCCCAGTCGTGCCGGAACTTGTGGAGCAGCGCCAGGTTGAACCAGGACTCGGAGAGCCAGGGTTCCAGGTCCGCCGCGCGCGTCAGCAGCGCTCCCGCGTCCTCGTACCGGCCGTCGCCGATCAGCGTGAACGCGCGGTCCGTGGCCTGCCGCCACGAGGCGGACGGCCGATGCCGTGCCTTCCCGAAGATCCTCACGATTCCCGCCTGTCCCGACTGGACACCCTCTTCTTTCGCATCCAACCATGCCCGGCCGGACGCCCGCTCATTACCCATGGGTTACCCCGCTCCCACCCGGGGCGGGCCGCCCCTCGCCAGGACTCCGGCCAGCGCCTCGACCACCTGCGGCTGGTAGTCGTGGCCGGTGCCGATGCGCAACTCCTCCAGGGCCGCCAGGGCCCCTGCCACGCCTTCCCCGCACAGGTCCTCGTACGCGTTGACGGTACGGACGATCCGCGCGGTGAGTGGCTGTTCCCGGTACGGATCGGCCTGCCGTTCCACCACCACCGCCACCTTCGCGTCCACCCCGGTCTGCCGGACCACCGCCCCGCCCAGCAGGGCTATCCGTCGCTGTTCGGCGGCGGGCAGCCGGGCGGTGGCCCCGTCCTCCAGCGGGTCGACCAGGGAGAGCTGGCCGATGTCGTGCATGAGCGCCGCGTACTCCAGCACCGTCAGCTCGCTGCCCGCCAGCCCCAGCTCACGCCCGACCGCCGTGCAGAGGTCGGCGACCCTGCGGGCGTGGCCCTGCGGGGTGTACCCGGCGATCTCGGTGGCTCGGGCCAGCGAGACGATGGTCTGCCGGTAGGTCGCGCGGACCGCCGCGTACCTGCGGAAGGACACCTGGGTGAGGAGCAGCGGGACGCACAGCACGGGCAGCGCCCACAGCCCGGCGACGGCCACCCCGAGCGCCATCACGGCGCCGGTCGCGCAGACCGCCGACCCGATGCCGGGCAGGGCGCGCAGTTCGTCGCGCAGGTGCGAGCCGTACGGACAGCGAGTCCGCGCCGCCAGTACGAACGCGGCGAGCACCGCGTCGCAGAGCGCGGTCAGGCCCAGCAGCCCGACAAGGAAGAGGGCGTACGCGGGCCCCTCCCCCAGCGACCCGGTGAACTGCTCGGCGTAGCGCAGCGGCTGGAAGCAGACGGCGGCGAAGGCCACGGTCAGCACCCGGCGGGCCGCCCGGTCGGGGTCGGGCCCGCTGCCGCGCACCAGAGGGGGTACGGCAGCGAGCAGCTGGGCCGCGGTGACGACGGTGATCACCTGGAGCACCCCCTGCCCCGTCGGCTCCCCGGCGCTCCGCCCCAGCAGGGCGTACGCGAGGGCCCCGGCGGCGCCGAGCGGCGCGGGCTCCCGTTCGCCGGGCAGGGCGCCCCGGCAGGCGAGTTCGCCGACGGTGACCAGGGCGCCGAAGGCGAGGGCGTGGCCCGGTTCGGCGAGCCCGGACCAGAGGGTGTGGACCAGGGCGACGAGGGTCAGCGCGAGGGCCGCGGCGCGCAGGGCGCGGACGGCGGGCGGCGGTCCGTCGCCGCCGCGGTGGCCGGTCACCGCTCGCTCCGCCCGTCGCCGTCGGGGCTCCGGCCCGCGCCCGCCGCGCCTGCCGCTCCCCCGGCGGTGGGCGCCTGCCCGCGCGGGGGCGGCAGCGTGGCCTCGTCGGAGGTGACGGTGACCGTCGCCGCCGACCAGCCGTGCCGGTCCAGGGCCCGGACCAGCGCGCGCACCATCCGGGGGTCGAACTGACTGCCCGCGCAGCGGCGCAGCTCCTCCACGGCGGCGGCCACCGGCCGGCCGCGCCGGTAGGAACGGTTCGAGGTCATCGCGTCGAAGGCGTCGGCGACGGCCACCACCCGGGCGAACTCCGGGATGTGGGCGCCCCGGAGCCCGTGCGGATAGCCGCTGCCGTCCAGCCGCTCGTGGTGGTGGAGGATCGCCGCTCTGGCCTCGTCGAGGAAGCCGATGCCCCGCACGATCTCGTGGCCGTACTCGGGATGGAGTTCGATGACCCGTCGCTCCTCCGGGGTGAGCGGCCCGTCCTTGCGCAGCACGCGGGTCGGCACGCCGAGCTTGCCGACGTCGTGCAGGATGCCGGCGAAGCGCAGGGCCTCCACCCGCTCCGGGGCCATACCGATCTCGCGGGCGATCAGGACGGAGGCCCGGCCGACGCGCTCGCTGTGGCCGCGCGTGTAGGTGTCCTTGATGTCGACGGCCTGGACGAGGGCGCGGATGGTGGCGCGGTGCGCGGTCCGCTCCCGGTGGTACTGGGCGAACACCCAGCAGGAGATGTACATCGGCAGCAGCACGAAGAGCGAGGAGAACGGGCCGTACGGGCCGCGCCAGAGGACCGCCATCATCAGCCCGGCGAGCGCGTGCACCAGATGCGGCCCGGTCGAGGAGGCGAACAGCCCGTGCCAGGCGTTCCGTACGGGCAGGTGTTCGGCCGGAATCCGGATGGCGCCGTCGAGCAGGGCGAGCAGCAGGCTGAAGGCGAGGGCGGCGGCGCAGGCGGGCAGGAGCACGTACGGGAAGTCGGGCACGGCGCCCCGCTGCCCGTCCGGCCCGTGCGGGCCGCCGAGCGCGGCGGGGCCGGCGAGCGCCCCGAAGACCGAGGAAGCGGCCCAGAGGGTGACCGCGAGCTGGGCGGCACGCCAGATCCGGCGAGCGGCGGACGGCTTGTGCTCGACCCGCCCGGCGAGCGCGCCGGGTACGGCGACGAGCGCGGCGGCGGAGGGCGGCAGCAGGAAGGCGGCGGCGAGCAGGAACGGGAAGAACGATCCGGCCCGGACGGGCACCCGCTCCCCGAAGAAGGGGCAGCGGCCGGGGAGTTCGCCCGCCAGATAGAGGGCGGCCAGCAGGCCGAGGGTCTGCCAGGCCAAGGGCTCCCCGCCGCTGTGGGCGGTCAGCGCCCCGAAGCGGGGGACCTGGGTGAGTACGGGAGCGACACAGCCGGCGGCGCAGACCGCCACCGCCGCGATGAACGCGCACGCCGCGACCGGTGTTCTCCTCATGCCTGCACCCGCCCCCGCGTGGTCGATGGAGGCGTCACGCTAGCGAGTAGTCGGAGCTCAGGTGCCGCAACGATCCTGATTAGCGCGTTCGGGTGATGCGGCGGGAGGCCGGATGCTAAGGAACGGAACCCGGAACGGCCGGGAGGCGCACCGCGTCCCGCGCGGTGCGCCTCCCGGCCGTCGTCCAGGTGCTATTCGGCGGTGGCCGCCGGCCGGCCCGTGTCGCCCAGCGACACGTCCTGGTCCGGCACGGCCTGGCCGGAGCGGATCAGGTCGATCCGTCCCATCACCTTGGAGCGCAGGTCGGTCGGGACGTCGTCCTGACCGCAGCAGCGCTTGACCAGCTTCTTCACGGCCTGCTCCAGGCCGTACTTCTCCAGGCACGGGGAGCACTCACCGAAGTGCGTCTCGAACTTGGTGCAGTCGCCCTCGGGCATCTCGTGGTCGAGGAACTCGTAGAGATGGTCGAGAACCTCTGAGCAGTCCGTCTCGTGCGGCTCTCCGCAGCTCATGAGGCCGAGCCTTTCCGATCGTCCGACTCACCGGCGCCGGCGGGAACCAGCCCGCGCTCGCGGGCGTAGTCCTCCAGCATGCCGCGCAACTGACGGCGTCCGCGGTGCAGTCGGGACATCACCGTACCGATGGGAGTCCCCATGATGTCCGCGATCTCCTTGTAGGCAAAGCCCTCGACGTCCGCGAGATAGACCGCTATGCGGAATTCCTCGGGGATCGCCTGGAGCGCCGACTTCACGTCGGAGTCCGGCAGGTGGTCGAGAGCCTGCGACTCGGCCGACCGCAGCCCGGTCGACATGTGCGACTCGGCCCGCGCCAGCTGCCAGTCCTCGATCTCCTCGGCGGCGCTCCGCTGGGGCTCGCGCTGCTTCTTGCGGTACGAGTTGATGAAGGTATTGGTGAGAATGCGGTACATCCACGCCTTGAGGTTGGTGCCCTCACGGAACTGGTGGAAGGAGCCGTACGCCTTCGCGTAGGTCTCCTGCACCAGGTCCTCGGCGTCCGCGGGGTTGCGCGTCATGCGCAGCGCCGCGGAATACATCTGGTCGAGAAAGACGAGCGCGTCCCGCTCGAAACGCGCGTTCCGCTCGTCCGTCGTCTCCTCCGGGCGGCCGTCGTCGGTCCCTGTGTCGTTACCAGTGACCGGACCCACCTCCTCCAACGCTGTTGCGGGGCCGAAACCGGACCCGCTCGCCTCGGAGAATAGTCGACCTTGGTTACGTGCGTGCGGTCGATCGCTTCCGCCCGGCGCGCGGTCAGGAGTGGTCTTCGGCGCGTGCAGCACCGTCCACTCGAGATCCGCGGCGTTCGAGCGACGCGGGCAGATGGTCGAACCCATGCGACGGACTCCCTCTCCACAGCCAGAAGACTTGTGCCGGTGCACCGGGGTGCGGTGTACCGGTCGCTTCGGCGTACCGGGCGCCGATGTACCGAACAACAGCGGCCCCGCGGCCCGCATTCCCCGCGCCCGAACGGCTGGGTCGGGGTGTGAGGGAGACCACGTGCCGGCGGGACCGCGGGGGCTCGGAACGGCTCAGGACGGGAGCCGGTCCAGCCAGCCGGTGACCGCTCCGGTCAGGATCTCCATCGCCTGGGCCTCCGTCAGGCCCGAACGCCTGGGCACCGCGAAGCCGTGGTCGCCGTGCGGGACCTCGGCCATCTCGTGCGTACCGGAGGGGAATTCGGCGGGGCGGCCGAAGGGGTCGTTGCCGCCCTGGACCACCAGGGTGGGGAGCCCGGTGCCCAGGAGTTCGTCGGCGCGGGACTTCTCGGGCCGGCCCGGCGGGTGCAGCGGGAAGCTCAGCGCGAGTACGGCACGGGCGCCGAGCTCCCCGGCCGTGCGGCAGGCGACCCGCGCCCCGGCGCTGCGCCCGCCCGCGACGACCGGCAGTCCGGGGGCGGCCAGCTCGGGCCAGATCGCCCGCCAGCCGGTGTCCAGGGTCTTCGGTGCGGGCGCGACCTTCTTCCCCGCGACCCGCCAGGGCTGCTCCACCAGGGCGACGCTCACCCCGTGTCCAGGCGCGGCGGCCGCCAGGGCCGCCAGGTCCCGCGCCTCGATGCCGCCGCCGGCACCGTGGCCCAGCGCCAGCACCAGCCTGGCGCCGGCGGCGGGGAACCAGGTGACCCTGGCCTCCCCCGCCGGGGTGTCGATACGGACGGGCCGCCCGCCCGGGGCGCTTCGCTCGCTGCTCATGGGCCTCATCCTGCCCGCAGGGGCACCGGTGTCAGAACAGCGTGGTCTCCTCGGGCGCGGCCAGCTCCTCCTGGAGTTCGGGCCCGTTGTTGCGGACGTTGCTGACGGCGGTGGCGACCGGGTAGGCGCGCATCAGTCCGCCCTCGGGCGGGGCGACCAGGGCGAGCAGCTCCTCGCCGTCGGTGCGCGCCGGGTCGAGCCAGGCGTCCCAGCGGTCGGGCGTCAGCATCACCGGCATCCGGGGGTGGATGTCGGCGAGGGCGGACGGGCCCTCGGCCGGGGCGACGGCGAGCGGGGTGGTCTCCGCCTCGGTGGTGATCACCGAGCAGGTCGCCCACCACGCCTGCGGGTGGCCGGGCGGGAGGGTGGCGTCGCGCCAGAACTCGTAGAGCCCGGCCATCGCGAAGACGGACCCGTCGGCGGGGGTCACGAAGTACGGCTGCTTGCGCGGGCGCTTCTTCTTCCCCGCCTCCTCCAGCTGCCGCTCGTCGGCGCCGGTCATCCACTCGTAGTACCCGTCGGCGGGCAGGATGCAGCGGCGCTGGAAGAAGGCCTTGCGGAAAGAGGGCTTCTCGTGGACGGTCTCGGCGCGGGCGTTGATCATCCGCGCGGCGCCCTCCGGCGTCTTCGCCCAGGAGGGTACGAGGCCCCACTTGAGGGTACGGAGCTGGCGAACCGGACGACGGTCCGCGGCGTCTTTCAAGGGACGCTCCAGTACGGCGTAGACCTCCTTGGTCGGCGCCACGTTCCAGTCGGGGGCCAGGGTCTCGTCGGGGTCCCACCGCTCCACCTGGAAGAGTCCGGTCAGGTCCTCGGGCCGCCGGCTCGCCGCATAACGTCCGCACATGTCTGCCAGCCTGCCACGACACCCCGTCCCCGCCGCAAGGAGTCCCAGCCGCAATGGACAGCAACGAACTGGGCGCCCTGTGGGACAGGGTGTTCGGCACCCAGCCCGCACCGGAACAGTGGCTGGTGGTGGTGACCGCGACCGCCGCGCTGATCGCCGTCGTCCCCAACGTGCTGTGGCGGCTGACCCGTAACTCGATCACCATCGCCCACGAGGGCGGTCACGGACTGATCGCCCTGTGCACCGGGCGGAAGCTCTCCGGCATCCGGCTGCACTCGGACACCAGCGGGCTGACGGTCAGCCGGGGCAAGCCGACCGGCATGGGCATGATCCTCACCGCGGCGGCCGGCTACACCGCGCCCTCGCTGCTCGGTCTCGGCGGCGCCTGGCTGCTGACCAACGGCCGCATCACGTTGCTGCTCTGGCTGGCCACCGCGCTGCTCGCGGTGATGCTGGTGATGATCCGCAACCTGTTCGGGGCGCTGACCGTGATCTTCACGGGTTCCCTCTTCCTGCTGGTCTCCTGGCTCACCTCGGCCGCCGTGCAGTCGGCGTTCGCGTACGCGGTGGTCTGGTTCCTGCTGATGGGCGGGGTCCGGCCGGTCTTCGAGCTCCAGTCCAAGCGCCGCCACGGCGGCGCCCCCGACTCCGACGCGGACCAGCTGGCCCGCCTGACGGACGCCCCGGCCTGGCTCTGGCTGTTCCTCTTCCACGCGGTGTCGCTCTGCTCCCTGATCGGCGGCGGGCGCTGGCTGCTGGGGGTCTGAACCGGCGCGTGCGGGCGGCGGGGGCGGCCCGATCGGGGAGCCTCAGCCCTCAGGGCCCCTCGCGCCCGGCACGGGCCGGACGAGAGGCCCTAAAGTGAGGGCATGACCGAAAGTTCCGTGCACCCCGCCCTCTGGCCCGCCCCCCACGCGAGCGGCCCCGTCGACGCGACCGTCACCGTGCCCGGTTCCAAGTCGGTCACCAACAGGGCGCTGGTCCTCGCCGCGCTCTCCGCCGAGCCCGGCTGGCTGCGCCGGCCGCTGCGCTCGCGCGACACCCTGCTGATGGCCCAGGCGCTGCGCGCGATGGGCGTCGGCATCGAGGAGACCGTCTCGTCGAGTTCGGCGGCGGCGCCCGGGAGCCCGGACCTGACGGGCGAGGCGTGGCGGGTCATCCCCGCCGGGCTGCACGGCCCGGTCACGGTCGACGTCGGCAACGCCGGTACGGTCATGCGCTTCCTGCCCCCCGTCGCCACGCTCGCGGACGGCCCGGTCCGCTTCGACGGCGATCCGCGTTCCTACGAGCGGCCGCTGCACGGTGTCATCGACGCGCTGCGCGCGCTCGGCGCCCGGATCGAGGACGGCGGGCGCGGCTCGCTCCCGCTGACCGTGCACGGCGCGGGCGCGCTGGAGGGCGGCCCGGTGCGCATCGACGCCTCCGCCTCCTCCCAGTTCGTCTCCGCGCTGCTGCTCTCCGCCCCCCGGTTCAACCAGGGCGTGGAAGTACGGCACGTGGGTTCGGCCCTGCCGTCGATGCCGCACATCCGGATGACGGTGGAGATGCTGCGGGCGGTCGGTGCCCAGGTGGACGAGCCGGAGACGGGCGGCGAGCCGGACGTGTGGCGAGTCTCTCCCTCGGCGCTGCTCGGCCGGGACCTGACCATCGAGCCCGACCTCTCCAACGCCCAGCCCTTCCTGGCCGCCGCCCTGGTGACCGGCGGGCGCGTCACCGTACGCGACTGGCCGGAGCGCACCACGCAGCCCGGGGACGCGCTGCGGGAGCTGTTCACGGCGATGGGCGGCAGTTGCGAGCTGACGCCGCAGGGCCTGACCTTCACGGGTTCGGGCCGTATCCACGGCATCGACGCGGACCTGAGCGAGGTCGGTGAGCTGACGCCGGGCATCGCGGCGGTCGCGGCGCTCGCCGACTCCCCCTCCACGCTGAGCGGTGTCGCCCATCTGCGGCTGCACGAGACGGACCGGCTGGCCGCGCTCACCAAGGAGATCAACGAGCTCGGCGGTGACGTCACCGAGACGGCGGACGGGCTGCACATCCGGCCGCGCCCGCTGCGCGGCGGGGTGTTCCGCACCTACGACGACCACCGGATGGCGACGGCGGGCGCGATCATCGGCCTGGCGGTGCCCGGGGTGGAGATCGAGAACGTGGGGACGACCGCGAAAACCCTGCCGGACTTCCCGGACATGTGGACCGGCATGCTCGGTGCCGGAGCCTAGAGGATGCGCCGCTACGGGAAGAACCCCGACGAGGACGACATCCGCGTCCGTCCGAACCGCAAGGGCAACCGCCCCCGCACCCATACCCGGCCCAAGCACGAGGACGCCGAGGACGGCATGGTCCTCACGGTCGACCGGGGCAGGCTGACCTGCCTCGTCGAGGGGCGGACGGTCGTCGCCATGAAGGCCCGCGATCTGGGCCGCAAGGCCGCCGTGGTCGGCGACACCGTGTCGATCGTCGGGGACCTCTCCGGCGACAAGGACACCCTGGCGCGGATCGTCCGTATCGGCGAGCGCCGCTCGGTGCTGCGGCGCACCGCCGACGACGACGACCCGTTCGAGCGGGTGGTGGTGGCCAACGCCGACCAGCTCGCCATCGTCACGGCGCTCGCCGATCCGGAACCGCGCCCGCGCATGATCGACCGGTGCCTGGTCGCCGCGTACGACGGCGGGCTGACCCCGCTGCTGGTGCTCACCAAGTCCGACCTGGCCTCCCCGGACAAGCTCCTGGAGGCGTACACCCCGCTGGGCGTGCCGTTCATCGTCACCAACCGCGACGAACTGGCCAACGGTGACGCGGCCGACCGGGTGCGCGAGCAGCTGAACGGCAAGATCACCGCCTTCGTCGGGCACTCCGGGGTTGGCAAGACCACGCTGGTCAACGCCCTGGTGCCGGAGGACCGGCGGCGTACGACGGGTCATGTCAACGCGGTCACCGGGCGGGGGCGGCACACCACCACCTCCGCGCTGGCGCTGCCGTTGCCGGACGGCGCGGGCTGGGTGGTCGACACCCCGGGCGTGCGCTCGTTCGGCCTGCACCACATCGACCCGTCCCGGGTCATCAACGCCTTCCCCGACCTCCAGCCCGGCACCGAGGACTGCCCGCGCGGCTGCGCCCACGACGACAACGCGCCGGAGTGCGCGCTCGACGCGTGGGTGGCCGACGGACACGCGGACCCGGCGCGGCTCTACTCGCTGCGCCGGCTGCTGGCGACGCGCGAGCGGCGCGAGGGCGACTGAGCGGGAGCGGGCCCGCCGTCACCGGCGCGTGGACCCGCCACGACTCGCGCACGTTTGCGACCGCACGGGCGTGGTAGGGGCATAATCGCAGCGAGCAGGCGGACCCGGTGACCGACGCGGAGGACTACGGACGATGGCGTGGCTGCTGGTCGTGGTCGCGGGGCTGCTGGAGACCGGCTTCGCCGTGTGCCTGAAGCTGTCGCACGGTTTCACCCGGCTCTGGCCGACGATCGCGTTCGCCGCGTTCGCGCTCGCCAGCTTCGGCCTGCTGACGCTCTCGCTGCGGAAACTCGACGTGGGCCCGGCCTACGCGGTGTGGACCGGAATCGGGGCCGCCGGTACGGCGATCTACGGCATGATCTTCCTCGACGACGTGGTGTCCGTCCTCAAGCTCGTCTCGATCTCACTGGTGATCATCGGCGTGATCGGCCTCCAGCTCTCCGGCTCGGCGCACTGACCCCTACCCCCCTGGGGGCGGGATCCGGGGTCCGCGGGCCGTGTGGTGCCGGGCCGTGTGGCCCCGTGCGGACCCGGCTGGATACTGTGACGCCATGTCCGACTACCACGATGACCTGCGTCTCGCCCACGTACTGGCGGACGCCGCCGACGCGGCGACGATGGACCGGTTCAAGGCCCTCGACCTCAAGGTGGAGACCAAACCGGACATGACTCCGGTGAGCGAGGCCGACAAGGCCGCCGAGGAGCTGATCCGGGGCCATCTGCACCGGGCCCGCCCGCGCGACGCGATCCTGGGCGAGGAGTACGGACTGGAGGGCACCGGCCCCCGTCGCTGGGTGATCGACCCGATCGACGGCACGAAGAACTACGTGCGCGGGGTGCCGGTCTGGGCCACCCTGATCTCGCTCATGGAGGCGGGCGAGGACGGTTTCCAGCCGGTGGTCGGCGTGGTCTCCGCGCCCGCGCTGAGCCGGCGCTGGTGGGCGGCGAAGGGTTCCGGCGCGTACGCGGGGCGCAGTCTCACCTCCGCGACCCGGATCGAGGTCTCGAAGGTCGGGCAGATCCCGGACGCCTCCTTCGCCTACTCCTCGCTGACCGGCTGGGAGGAGCAGGGTCGGCTGGACGGCTTCCTCGACCTGTCGCGGGCCTGCTGGCGGACGCGGGGATACGGCGACTTCTGGTCGTACATGATGGTCGCCGAGGGGGCCGTGGACATGTGCGCGGAGCCCGAGCTCTCGCTCTGGGACATGGCGGCCACCGCGATCGTGGTGCAGGAGGCGGGCGGCAGCTTCACCGCCCTGGACGGCGTCCCCGGCCCGGGCGGCGGCAACGCGGCGGCCTCGAACGGCCTGCTCCACGACGAGCTGCTGGGCTATCTCAACCAGCGCTACTGACGCTTGCACCTGTCCCGGCCGGGGTTCCGCCCCGGTCGGCGGAGCGCCAGGGGCGCACGGGGGCCGTGGGACGTGCGCGCGCACGCCCTGTGGCCACTCCGCGCACCCCTTGTCGGGTCACGGGCGGGGTGTCATCCTGAAACCCCCGCTTGTGAACTTGTGAATCGGCTCACTTTCGGCCGGTCCGCCAAGGAGGTGCCCCCTCATGCTGGTCCGAGACGCCATGACCACCGTGGTGCTCACCATCGGCCCCACCCACACACTCCGCCAGGCAGCCGCGCTCATGTCGGCCCGCCGCGTCGGAGCCGCCGTCGTCCACGATCCGGACACGTGCGGATTCGGCATCATCACCGAACGCGACATCCTCGACGCCGTAGGACTCGGCCAGGACCCCGACCGGGAGGCCGTGTCCGGCCACACCACCACGGACGTGGTCTTCGCCGCCCCCACCTGGACCCTGGAAGAGGCCGCCGAGGCCATGACCCACGGCGGGTTCCGGCACCTGATCGTGCTGAACGACGACGGCCCGGTGGGCCTGGTCTCGGTCCGCGACATCATCCGCTGCTGGGCTCCGGTGCGCCGCCGGCACCCGGTCGAGCTGGCCGGCTGACCCGAGCCTCCGGGGCGCCGGAACAGCGGGACGGGCCGGACACCACGCGTGTGGTGTCCGGCCCGTCCTCGTGTACGCGATCGGGCGGTCAGGCGCGCCGGGCCCGCACCGCTTCCTCCAGCCGCTTGCCGAAGTCGCCGTCGGCCCGGCGGAAGTTGTCCACCGCGCGCTCGGCGATGTCCTCGCGCGAGACCTTGGCGATGAACTGGGCGAGGTTCTCGACCAGGCGCTCCTTCTCGTCCTCGGAGAGCAGCCGGTAGAGGTTGCCCGCCTGCACGAAGTCGTCGTCCTCGGCGTGGACCGGCGTCACGTGGTTGCCGGTGACGCCGTCGACCGGGGTGGGCTGCCAGAGCGGCCGGCCCGTCTGGGCCGGACCGCCGAAGCTGTTCGGCTCGTAGTTCTTCGAACCGGCGTGACGGCCGTCGTAGAGGTGGCCGTCACGGCTGTTGGTCCGCGCCTCGGTGGCGTGCGGGCGGTTCACCGGCAGGTGGTCGGCGTTGATGCCGACGCGGTAGCGGTGGGCGTCGCCGTACGCGAAGAGGCGGCCCTGGAGCATCTTGTCCGGGGACGGGCCGATGCCGGGCACGAAGTGCGCCGGGCTGAAGATGGACTGCTCGACCTCGGCGAAGATGTTCTCCGGGTTGCGGTTGAGCTCCAGCTTCCCGATCTCGACCGGCGGGTAGTCCTCGTGCGGCCACACCTTGGTGAGGTCGAACGGGTTGAAGCGGTAGGTCGCCGCGTCGGCCGCGGGCATGATCTGCACCTGCACGGTCCAGGACGGGAAGTCGCCGCGCTCGATGGACTCGCGCAGGTCGCGCTGGTGGCTGTCCGGGTCCACGCCGGAGAGGCGGTTGGCCTCGTCGGTGGTGAGGTTCTTGATGCCCTGGTCGGTCTTGAAGTGGTACTTGACCCAGAAGACCTCGCCGGCCTCGTTGTTCCACTGGTACGTGTGCGAGCCGTAGCCGTTCATGTGGCGCAGCGTTGCGGGTATGCCGCGGTCGCCGAAGAGCCAGGTGACCTGGTGGGTCGACTCGGGTGACAGGCCCCAGAAGTCCCACACGTTGTCCGCCTCCTGCGAGCCGGTGTACGGGTCGCGCTTCTGGGTGTGGATGAAGTCGGGGAACTTGATGGCGTCCCGGATGAAGAACACCGGGGTGTTGTTGCCGACGAGGTCGTAGTTGCCCTCCTCGGTGTAGAACTTCAGCGCGAAGCCACGGGGGTCACGCACGGCGTCGGCGGAGCCGAGGTTCCCGGCGACGGTCGAGAAGCGGAGGAAGGTCTCCGTCTGCTTGCCGACCTCGGAGAGGAACGCGGCGCGCGTCCACTGCGAGACGTCGCGGGTCAGCGTGAAGGTGCCGTACGCACCGGCGCCGCGGGCGTGCACCACGCGCTCCGGGATGCGCTCCCGGTTGAAGTGGGCGAGCTTCTCCAGCAACGCCTGGTCCTGTACGAGAACCGGACCGCCGGCGCCCGCCGTCTCACTGTTCTGGTTGTCGGCGACCGGAGCCCCGGCCTGCGTGGTGAGCGGTCCCTGCGTCACGTGCGCCTCCTGCGTATGTGCGCCGCGCGCCCGCCGTCTCCCGGCGGCGCGCACGGTCGTTCCCTTGGCTTGTGCCGAGTCCGATCCTACGATGGACTTTGTCCAAGTCAAGCAAACATCTAAAGTCACATCTGTTCAGGACTTGCTTCCGGCCACTGTTAGGCTGGTGCCATGAGTGACCTGCTGGAACGACTCCGAGGACGCGGCTGGCGCATGACGGCGCAGCGCCGCGTGGTCGCCGAGGTCCTCGACGGCGAACACGTGCACCTGACCGCCGACGAAGTGCACGCGCGGGCCGTGGACCGGCTGCCCGAGATCTCGCGGGCCACCGTCTACAACACCCTGGGCGAGATGGTGTCGCTGGGCGAGGTGCTGGAGGTCTCCACGGACCGCCGCGCCAAGCGGTACGACCCGAACGCCCGCCGTCCGCACCACCACTTGGTCTGCGCGAACTGCGGCGCCATCCGCGACGTCCACCCCACCGGCAATCCGCTGGCCGACCTGCCCGCCGAGGAGCGCTTCGGCTTCACGGTGTCGGGCGTCGAGGTGACGTACCGCGGGCTCTGCCCGAACTGCGCGTCGACGACCGTCTGACCCCCGCGCCCGCACCACGACCGGCCGGGGTTCCTCACCGTGCCGGTCGTCGGTGTGGGCGCACGCGCGTACGCCACACGAAGAAGGCCCGGATCCATGGGATCCGGGCCTTCTTCTTTAGTAGCGGGGACAGGATTTGAACCTGCGACCTCTGGGTTATGAGCCCAGCGAGCTACCGAGCTGCTCCACCCCGCGCCGTTGAATGCAACATTACGTCACTCGGTCGGCCGTGGCAAATCCATTCAACGGGCGGCCCCAGCAGGCCCTGACGGGCCGCAGGGGGCCGCCCGCTCAGGCCGTGAGCTCCTGGTGCAGCGCCTCCTGGAGGCGGGCGGCGCGCTCGGCGACCTCGGCCGGGCCCAGCTCGACCGCACGGGCACACCAGCGCTGCCCCTCGGTGAGCTCGCCCCGGCGCGCGGCGAGCAGCGCGAGGCGGAGCGCCGCCCGGCCGTGGCCGTCGTTGGCGGCGCGGCTCCACCACAGGGCCGCCTCGCGCTCGCTGCCCTCGCGGGCCAGCAGCAGCCCGAGGTTGAAGGCGCCGTTGCGGCTGCCCGCCTCGGCGGCCTCGCGGTACCAGCGCGCGGCGTTCTCCACGTCGCCGCGCGCGGCGCAGAGCATGCCGACCCGGACCTGGGCGCGGCGGTGCCCCTGCTCGGCGGCGCGCTCGTACCACTCCTCGCACTCGGTCTTCTCCGGCATCGGCTCGCCGAGGACCGGCGTCGCGCGCGGCGGGCGCCGCGCGTCGAGGACCCCGGCCAGCCGGAAGGCGGCCTCGGCGCTGCCCCCGCCGGCGGCGGTACGCAGATGGCGTTCGGCCTCCTGGTCGTCGCCCTGGCGCAGCAGCGCCATGGCGACCTGGAGCGCCGCGTCGGTGTGCCCGGCGGATGCCGCGCGTTTGTACCAGCCCAGTGCCGCGAGTTCCTCGTCCCGGCCGGCGTGCAGGATGCCGAGGTTGAAGGCGGCGTCCACGCTGCCCGCCTCGGCGGCCTTGGAGAACCAGGGTTCGGCCCCGGTCGCGTCGCCGGCCTGGAGGAGCAGTACGGCGAGCGCGTTGGACGCCTCGCGGTGGCCCGCGTAGGCGGCCCGGCGGTACCACTGCTCGGCCTGCGGGGTGCGGTCCTGGGCGGCGCAGAGCAGGCCGAGGTTGTACGCGCCGTTCACGTCGCCCGCGTCCAGGGCGGCCCGGTACCACCGCTCGGCGGTCTGCGGCTCGCCCCGGTCGGCGTGCAGAGCGCCGAGCGCGTTGGCGGCGTTGCCGTCGCCCTCCTGGGCGGCGCGGAGCCACCACACGGCGGCGCTCTCCACGTCGCCGACGTCCCGCAGCAGGAAGGCCAGGGCGCAGGCCGCCCGGGCCTCACCGGCCCGCGCGGAGGTGAGGTACCAGCGCCCGGCCTCCTTGAGCTCGCCGCGCCGCTCCAGGATGGCGCCGAGGTGCAGCGCCGCACGGCGGTGGCCCCGGGCCGCCGCCTGCCGGTACCACTGTTCGGCCTCGCCGACCCGGCCCTCGGCGGGACCCGCGACCGGGCCGTCGCCGGGTGCGCCGGCGGCGTTCACCGGGGGCTCGACGGCTTCGACGGGCGCCCGCCCGAGCCCGAAGGCCTGGTGCGGGTCCTCGACGGCGTTGCGTTCGATCGTCCTGGCCAGCCGGTACGCGGCCTCCCGGTGCCCCTGTTCGGCGGCGGCGCGCAGCCAGCGCTCGGCGCCGACGTCGCTGCGGTGCTCCAGCAGGTCCGCGAGGGCGTAGGCGCCCAGCGCGTGGCCCTGTTCGGCGGACTGGCGCAGCCAGTACTCGGCGCCCGGCTCGTCGCCCCGCTCGCGCAGGTGCCGGCCGAGCGCGTGCGCGGCGGAGGCGGAGCCCGCGACGGCCGCGATGCGCCACCAGCCGGCCGCCTCGTCCGGGTAGCCGCGCTGGTGGAGCAGGACGCCGAGGTTGTTGGCGGCGGCCCGGTCGCCGTCGGCGGTTGCCCCGCGCAGATAGGGTTCGGCGGCGTCGAGTTCGCCCCGGCGCAGCAGCAGGGCTCCGACGACGCTCATCGCGGCGGTGTCGCCCGCGTCGGCGGCACGGCGGTGGCGCTCGACGTCCTCGGAGGTCTCGGGCGTCTCGGCGGCCTCGGAGACCCCGGCGGCGGTCATGTCTGCCGTGTACGAGGGCCCGGCGGCGGTCTCGGTGTTACCTGGGTTGCCTGGCGTGACCGTGACCCCCGTCGTCCCGGTGGCCCCGGTGGTGGAGTCGTCGCTGGTCACGGCCTGCTCGGCGGTTCCCGCCGCCCCGTCGGTGACCGCGGCCGACGCCGCGGCCGGCGCCCGCTCCGGGCCCCGTGTCCGCCGTTGCACAAACCGCCCTGTCTCCAACAGAGTTGCCCTGTCCCCCATAAATACCATCGTCGCACCACCTGTAACCCGCGTACACCTGGTATATCGCGGACAGTGAGGTCACTTCAGCGTTTTGTCGACATGCCCACAGAGAGACAAGTCAAACACGGCCCCGGGCAACTGGTGCCCCGCGAACCGCACTTCACGCCCACCCCCTGCGGACGCCATGACATGACGAAGGCCCGGATCCAGTGGATCCGGGCCTTCGTCTTTCAGTAGCGGGGACAGGATTTGAACCTGCGACCTCTGGGTTATGAGCCCAGCGAGCTACCGAGCTGCTCCACCCCGCGTCGTTGTGTTCAAACAGTACCACGACGCGGGGGTGGGCTTTCTCAGCTGCCCTGGTCGGAGGCCCCCTCCGCCGGAGCGGCGGTGTCCTTGTCCGTGCTGCCGGCGGAGCCTGAGCCCGTGCCCGGGTCGGCGGCCTTCGAGCCGCCCGCCCCGGACTGGGCCTCGGCAGCCCGCTTCAGGGCGTCCTGGAGGTCTTCCTGGGCCTTGCCGTAGGCATCCCAGTCCGGCTTCCGGAGCGCCTCCTCGCTGGCGTCGTACGCCTTCTGGGCGTCCGCGATGGCCGCCTTGAGCGCCGCGTCACCGGTGGCCGGCGGCTGGGTCGGCTCGGTGGGCTTCGTCGGCTCGGTGGGCTCGGTCGGCTGGGTGGTGCCGCCGTCCACATTGAAGACCGCGTTCAGCGCCTCTCCGAGACTGTTCTCGAAGACGATCTTCGATCCGAACGAGGCGGCCACCTTGCGCAGCAGCGGGTAGTTCTGGTTGCCACCGCGCGTGTAGACCGGCTCGACGTAGAGGAACCCGCCGTCCAGGGGCACGGTGAGGAGGTTTCCGTACTCGATGTCCGAGTCGGTGCCCTTGAGGTTTCTCACGAACTCGGCGACGTCGTCGTTGCCGTTGAGCTCGCTCTGTACCTGCCCGGGTCCCTTCACCGTGTTGGTGACTCTGAGGAGTCTGATCGTTCCGTAGTCGTCGCTGGCCGCGTCGGCGTCCACCGCCATGAACGCCCCGAGGTCGGGGCGGCCTCTCGGTGTGAACGTCGTGGTCAGCGAGAACGTCTGCTGATCCTGGTCCGGCATCTTCATGGAGAGGTAGTACGGCGGAACGGAGCCCGGTTCCTTGTTGGTCGGGTCGTCCGGCACCTGCCACGCGTCACTGCCGCTGTAGAACTGCGCGGGGTTGGTGACGTGGTAGCGGGTCAGCAGCTCGCGCTGGACCTTGAAGAGGTCCTGCGGGTACCGCAGGTGGTCCATGAGCTCCTGCGGGATGGCGGACCTGTCCTTGACCGTCCCGGGGAACGCCTTGCGCCAGGTCTTGAGGACCGGGTCCTTCGTGTCCCACTCGTAGAGCGTGACGGTGCCGTCGTACGCGTCGACGGTGGCCTTCACCGAGTTGCGGATGTAGTTGACCTGGTTCTGCTGGGCGACGACCGCGCGCTGGTTGGTCGTCAGCGAGTCGGCCGTGGTGTCGCCGAGCGTCGTACGGGAGGCGTACGGGTAGCCGTTCGTCGTGGTGTACGCGTCGACGATCCACTCGATCCGGTGGTTGACGACCGCCGGGTAGGCGTCGCCGTCGATGGTCAGCCACGGGGCGACCGCCTCGACGCGCTCCTTGGGCGTGCGGTTGTAGAGGATCCGCGAGCCGTCGCCGATGGCCCCCGAGTAGAGGATCTGCGGCTCGCTGAACGAGACCGCGTACGCGGCACGGTTGAAGGCGCTGGCGAGGCTGACCCCGCTGTCACCCTTGTAACTCGTGGTCTTCTCGCCGTCGTCCTCGTAGTCGAGCTCCTTCTGGGGCCCGCCGACGATGGAGTACTGCTGCGTCTTCTCGCCGTAGTAGATCCGCTGCTCGTACTCGCCGAGCTTCCCCGTCGTCGGCAGTCCGGACTCGGTGAAGTCCGGGGAGCCGACGGGGTTGGTGCCCGTGCTGGTGCCCTGGGCCGCGATGACGCCGTAGCCGTGGGTGTACGTGAAGTGGTCGTTGATCCAGTTCCGCTTGGGCAGGCCCGCGAGGTTGAGCTCGCGCAGTCCGACGACGGTGTCCTGCTCCTTGCCGTCCTCTTCGTAGCGGTCCACGTCCAGCGTCGCCGGGAACTGGTAGTAGTTCCGCTTCTGCTGGAGCTGCTGGAACGCCGGGGAGACGACGTTGGGGTCCATCACGCGGTAACTCGCGGCGGCGTCGGCCTGGGTGCGCAGCGCGGCGCCCTCGGTCTCCGTGCTCTTGCCGGCGTAGTCGTCGACCTGTGCGTCGTCGATGTCGTACGCCTCGCGGGTCGCCTTGATGTTCTTCTGGATGAACGGGGCTTCCTTGGCCTGCTCGTTCGGCTGGACCTGGAACTTCTGGACGATCGCCGGGTAGAGCCCGCCGATCAGGATGGCCGAGAGGACCATCAGCCCGAAGCCGATCACCGGGAGCTGCCAGGTGCGGCGCCAGAGCGTCGCGAAGAACAGCACCGCGCAGATGACGGCGATGCAGAACAGGATCGTCTTCGCCGGAAGGTAGGCGTTGGCATCGACGTACCGCAGGCCGGTCCAGTTGTCGGTGGCCTTGAAGTCACTGGACTTCACGGCCAGTCCGTACCGGTCGAGCCAGTACGCCACGGCCTTCAGCGCGACGAAGACGCCGAGGAGCACCGAGAGGTGCCCGGTGGCCGCGCCGGTCGCGCGGGCGCCGGGGCTGGTGATCCGCAGGCCGCCGTAGAGGTAGTGCGTCAGTGCCGCGGCGATGAGCGACAGCACGACCGCGGCGAAGCCGAAGCCGAGCAGGAAGCGGTACCACGGCAGGTCGAAGGCGTAGAAGGAGACGTCCAGGTGGAACTGGGGGTCCTTCTGCCCGAAGGAGACGCCGTTGACGTACATCAGCCAGGTGCGCCACTGGCCCGAGGCGGAGGCCCCGGAGATCAGCCCGACGAGCGCGGTGACCGCGAGGAGCACCCACTTCTTGAACGGGGCGACACCCATGCGGTAGCGGTCCAGGCTCTGCTGCTCCAGCGACATCGCGCTCAGCGGCGGCCGGAGCCGGTGGGCGAGCCAGACGTTGAGGCCGACGGCGAGCGCCATCAGCAGCCCGAAGACGAGGAACAGGCCGATCTTCGTCCACAGCGTGGTGGTGAAGACCGACGAGTACGACACCGAGCGGTACCAGAGCCAGTCGGTCCAGAACCCGGCGAACATGATGAACGCCATACCGAGCGCCGCGAGAACGCCGAGCGTCATGAGAAGGGTACGGGCACGCCGTGACGGGCGGCCGACTCTGATCCGTGGCCCGGTCGGGCCTCCGCCGCGGTCCGGCATCTGGAAAGCCAACGTGCGCACCTCGTACTTCGGGGTCGTGTGGAACGGGCTCCGCGATCGTAGAGCCCTCCCTTGCAACTTACGGAGGCTTTACCTAGTTCCCGCTCCCGGTGCGAAAAGAGGCAGGATATTGGTATGCCCAACGTTTCTTCCTCAGGTCCTCCGATGGCCGCGAGTCCCCTGACCGTCGCGGTGCTCGAAATCGACGAGTACGCCGCCGGTCTCGGATGGGACCGCCCCGCCCGCCTTTTCGCCCTCGTCGACACCGCCAGCCTGCGCGTCCAGGAGCCGGGCCTCGCCCGCCAGCTCGGGCTCGGCGCGGACGGTAAGGCGCCCGCCGCCTTCACCCCCGTCGAACAGGAGGAGATCCCCGAGAGCAAGCCGCTGGACGAGTTCCTCGCCACGATCGCCTGGCCGGCCGGGGTGGCGGGGTGCGCGCTGACGGTCGAGCGGCTCATGCTGCCGCCGTCCGCCGAAGCCTCCGTACCCGAAGGGCTCAGCGGCAAGAAGCTGACCGCGTGGGTGGCCGCGCACCCGGAGCGGCAGGAGGTCCGGATGACCGTGGCCGTGCTGCGCAACGGCAAGCGGGAGTCGGCGATCCGGCTGCGGGAGAAGGACTCCGCCAGCGAGGTCCTCACCGGCCCCACGCTCGTCCCGGGGCTGGCCGACGCGCTGGCCGCGACCTTCGAGTCCTGAAACCCCGTCCGGGGCCCCGCGGTGCGGGGCTCCGGACGTCAGCTCTTCGAGCAGCTCGGCAGGGCGGCCGTGTCGCCGGTGCGGATCTTGTCCAGGGACTCCTTGGCGTCGCTGATCTTCTTGACCCGGACCAGGGTGAGACCGGACGGGGTGTCGGCCGCGGCGGCGGCGCAGTTCTCGTCGGGGGTGAGGAAGTACCTCGCCCCGGCGTTCCGGGCGCCGATCAGCTTCATGTTGATGCCGCCGATCGGGCCGACGGTGCCGTCGTCGTCGATGGTGCCGGTGCCCGCGACGAACTTCCCGCCGGTGAGCTGACCGGGCGTGAGCTTGTCGACGATGCCGAGCGAGAACATCAGCCCGGCGCTCGGGCCCCCGACGTCGGCGAGGTTGATGTCGATCTCGAACGGGAAGGTGTGGTCGGTCCCCGCCTGGATGCCGACGATCGCGCGGCCGTCGTCGTCCGCCTTGCGGGTGGTGAGGGTGACGTCCTGGGTGCCCTCGGGGTCCTTCCCGGCCTTCTCGGCCGCGGCGGCCTTCTCGGCCGGGACGACCGTGAACGTCACGTCCTGGCCGGCGTCGCGCTTGCTCACCAGTTTCGCGACGTCCGCCGGATCCTTCACCGCGGTCCCGTCCACCGACTCGATCACGTCGCCCGCGTGGAGCTTGCCCTCGGCCGCCCCGCCCTTCACGACGGTCGACACGATGACGCGCGAACTCACCGGGATGCCCAGTTCCTTCAGGGCGGCGACCTTGGCGCTCTCCTGGGACTGGCTGAACTCCTCGGCGTTCTCCTGCGTCGACTGCTCCTCGGTCTTCCCGTCCGGGTAGAGGGTGTCGTGCGGCACGATCACGCTGTCGTGGGCCAGCCAGCCGTACACGGCCTCGACCAGGTTCATGTTGTAGTCCGCACCGGTGACGCGGACCGTCGTCATGTTGAGATGCCCGGACGTCGGGTACGTCTTGCGACCGGAGATCTTGAGCACCGGATCGCCGTTCGCGTCGCCCAGCGTGTTGACCGTCGGCCCGGGGGACATCTCCGCGTACGGAACGGGAAGCAGCACGCCCACACAGATAAGCGCGATGAAGATGAGAGTCGAGGCGAGCATCGTCGCGGTGCGGCGTGGCATGGAACGACAGTACGGGAAGCACCTGTCAGTGCACCGCCGGGGCCGGTCCGTACGAGATCGACGGGGACGGGCCGGGGAATCGGAGGCCCGCCGCCGGCCCGTGGCGCGGGAAGCGCGCCGGAGGTGCGCGGGGGGGGAGCGGGGGCGTCGCGGGGCGACGCCGGATTGGCGATCGCGTACGGCTGACGCGGTCCCTCTGGTCACCGTCGTACGTCAGACGGCGTCGGAACCGGAGTGCGATCTCTCCATCGCTTCCCGGAACCGGGCGTACCCGGCGAGTTCGGTGACATCGCCGGTCGTGCGATTACGTGCGGCCCAGCCTCCCCATATCGCCGCGCCGAGAGCGGCGAAAAGCGGAATCAAGAGCCATGCGAGAGCAGCCACTACGACCTCCCTACCCCATGAGCGACCGCAACTGACGGTCTGCAGATTAACCAGCGGCAGGACCAACGCTGCTGGCAGGGGGGCGGTTACGCAAATCGGGCCTGATCGGTGCCCGTACGGTTTGCGGCGCCGAGGGAGCGGACCGGTCGTACGGGCGGGCCCGGTGGGGTCAGCAGGCGCCGACCCACTCCTCGGTGCCGTCCAGGAACCGCTGGTGTTTCCAGATCGGCACCTCATGCTTGAGGTCGTCGATCAGCTTCCGGCAGGCCTCGAACGCCTCCGCGCGGTGCGGGCAGGCGACGGCCACCACCACCGCCAGATCGCCCACGTCCAGTTCACCCACCCGATGGACGGCGGCGAGGGCGCGGACCGGGTAGTCCGCGACGACCTTCTCGGCGACCCTGCGCAGCTCGTCCTCGGCGGACGGATGGCAGGAGTAGCCGAGCGCCCCGACGTCCTGGCCACCGTCGTGGTTGCGCACCGTGCCGACGAAGAGCGCGATCCCTCCGGCCGCGTCGTCCCCCACCGCCCGGAAGACCTCGTCGACGGAGAGCGGGGTCTCGCGGATCGCCAGCAGCCGGACGGGGTCGGCCGCGGCCCGCTCGCCGGGGTGGTCGCCGCGGTGGTCGTGAAGGGATGCCATGGGGCCATGGTGCCGTACGACGGAGCCGCGGCGGAAACAGGTGTTCCCCCGCGCGGGACGGCGGGCGCGGCCGAGGGGCCGCCGGGGTCAGATCCGGCGGCGGGCCTTGCGGGCGCGGCGGACCAGGGCGGCCGTGCCGAGCAGCGCGACCGTCGCCCCGGCGGCGCCCGCCGCGGTGGCGTCCTTGCGGCCGAGCCGGCGGCCGGCCAGGGTGTGGCGGCCCTCCACCTCTTCGAGGAGTGCGGCCAGCACCTCCTCGTTGGTCCAGCGCGGCCGCCAGCCCGCGTCGTGCAGCCGGCCCACGCTGACCACCCAGGGGTGCATCGTGTAGGCGAGGTCGCCGGCCGGGGAGGGGGTCAGCCCGATCCGGTGCAGCCGGGCGGCGGCGCCCAGCGCGACCGCCGAGGGCAGCTCCATCCGGCGTACCCCGCTGAGCTCCTCGACCTGCTCCTGCTCCAGCCAGCCGTCGCAGCCGACGGCGAACTCCCCGTCGATCAATTCCAGCGCCGCGTACTCCAGCGCGCTGACCAGGTCCTCGACATGGCAGAACTGCCAGGTCGGCCGCGATCCGGCCACCACGAGGAGGCGGGGCGACTCGAAGTAGCGGGTGAGCGCGGTGTCCGTACCGCCGACCAGGACGGCCGGGCGGACGACGGTGACGTTCAGGCCGGGGTGGGCGCGCGGGGCGCGGCGGCCCAGGCGTTCGATCTCCAGCAGGTCGCCGACCCCGGTGGCCTCGGCGGTGGCCCGCAGTTCGGCGTCCTCGGAGAGGGGGATGTCGTTGTCCGGCAAGGCTCCGTAGACCATCGCGGAGGTGCAGAGCACGACCCGGTGGACGCCCACGGCCGCGGCGGCGGTCAGCACGGTCTGAGTGCCGCGCACGTTGTACGCGGTGCGGGCCGCCGGGTCGGTCTCCAGATCGAGGTCGACGGCGAGGTGTACCACGACGTCCGCGCCCCGCAGTTTCTCGGCGATGGCGGGGTCCCGCACGTCGAGGACGTGCCAGGTCACCCCGGGTACGTCCGCGCGCCGCTCGTCGATGGCGACGACCCGCCCGATCTCGTCCGACGCGGCGAGGTGCGCGGTGAGCCTCGCTCCCACTCCGGTCGCCGCGCCGGTGACCGCGACGACGGGGCCCCGCTTCCCGGAAATGTTTTTCGCGGGCTTCTTCTCGGTCGTGGGGTCGTTCAGGTTTCGCGCTCCGCGAACCTGAGGATCTGGGGAACTCACCAGGCGTCTCCAGCGGTTGTCTTCAGTACGTACCCGAGTGAGGCGTGCGTACCTGGTGGCGTCCATCCTGCCGCAGCCCGCGTCCCGGCGGAGCACTGAGCCCCTGAGCCGGAGCGGGTGTCTACGCTGGATGGTGACAAGCCGGGCATCGCCGCCGGTTCCAGCCGGCGGCCCTACGAGCCGAGGAAACCCGTGAGTGACACCCCATTCGGATTCGGCCTTCCGCCGGAGGAGCCGGAGAACGGCGACGGCAAGAAGAAGGACCCCATCGAAGGTGGGCAGGGTCAGAGCGGACCGGCGAACCCGTTCGGCTTCGGTCCCGGTGCCGCCGGGGACAACCCGTTCGCGGCCATGTTCGGTTCGATGAACCCGAACGACCTGGGCGCCGCCTTCCAGCAGCTCGGCCAGATGCTGAGCTACGAGGGCGGCCCGGTGAACTGGGACATGGCCAAGCAGATCGCCCGCCAGACGGTCTCGCAGGGCACCCAGGACGGCAGCAAGGACGCGAGCGTCGGACCCGCCGAGCGGGCGGCCGTCGACGAGGCCCTGCGGCTGGCCGACCACTGGCTGGACGGTGTCACCTCGCTGCCCTCCGGCGCGGTCACCACCGTGGCGTGGAGCCGCGCGGAGTGGGTCGAGGCGTCCCTCCCGGCGTGGCAGCAGCTGGTCGACCCGGTCG